>DRKG01000282.1 GCA_011051855.1 bacterium
GGCTGCCCAGGTAGAACCCGTCGTCGGTCTTCTTGAGCATGCGGCTCTCTTGGACCGCCCTTCGGCCGGTGCGGCTGCGTCCCTCGGTCGCTGCCCCGGGCGAAGCCGCACCATGCGCGTGCCGTGGTCACAGTAGCGACCGACGTCCTGCATCATCTCGCCGCAGAACAGATCGCGCGTCTTGGTCGGGTGCACGTGGAACGCATCGAGCCCGAGGTATCGAGGACCAGCTGCACCGTGCGCGGCGGAATCTTCGCGGCGGCGAGCGTGCGCGGCGGCGACAACAGCATGGTGAAGTAGCCGGGTTCTCCCGGCAGACGATACGGCAGCAGGTGCAGGCCGAACTCCTGGCGAGTCAGGCCATAGAGAACGCGCAGGTCGTCGAGGGCGCCGTTGGTGCCTTCGACGGAGACGTGCGCGCAGTGTTCGCCCGAACGGCGCCCCGAACGTGCCGCCTGGGATCTGGTTCCAACCGCTTTCGCGCGACTGGGCGATGTTTCGCGGGCGGAACGCCTGCGGCTACTCGAGCAGAGCCGTTCCGCGGGCGTCGAAGACGACTTGGTAGCGGGGTGCCAACCGCCGGATCAGGTCGTTCGGCGTCTTGATCTGCGCCGCCGTGACCCGGCCGACCACCTCGGTGTCCGAGACCTTCTCGAGATTGCGGGTCCACAGATAGACCTTGCCCGGTAGACGCAACCGCAGGGCCACGTCGAGCCCGGCGAGCTTGCTCTTCTGCTGTTGGAAGAATCGCTCGACCAGCGGGTCATGCTGCCCCTTCATCTGCTTCGCCTTGGCGCGAGCCGTCAACCACGCCTCCTTGCCCTGCGGGTAGAAGGTCAACCGGGCGAGCCCCGGCTTCGGCCCTTCGTCGAGCACCCATTCCGCGCTGCTGCCGGCGAGGGGACTCTTCTGCAGGGTGCGGAAATCGGCGAACGTCGCGGTCAGGTCGACCGCGCGCATCGCTTCGACGCGGGTCACCTCGTGCTTCTGCATCTCGAGACCGGCCGCGGCCAGTTCGCGACGGACCATCTCCTCGTCGAACACCGCCCTCGGATCCCCTCCCTGGCTGAGCCGCACCGCCGGCTGGCGTTTCTGCAACTCGGCCAGCAACTGCTCGCGCACGACCATGTGCACCTGCTGCTCGCCGCTGCCGTCGGCGCGCAGGGTGACGGTCTGCTCAATCTCCAGACAGCCGCCGAACCCGAGCAGGGTCAGCAGCACCATCGCCTCGATGCCGCGCATACCCACCGATCGACCGATGGCACCGAGGATCTGGAGACCAACCGGGCGTGTCGTAGCATGCCGGGATGCTGCTGTTCCTGGAGCCGGCGACCTGGGCCTCCGAGCTGCCGGTCCCGGCGGTGCTGCTCGGCCTCACGATGCTCGTGTGTGGTGCCGAACTGCTGGTCCGCGGCGCGGTCTGGATCGCGCTGACGCTGGGGATGAGCCGCATGGCGGTCGGTCTGACGCTGGTCTCGATCGGCACCTCGCTGCCCGAACTGCTGGTCACCCTGTCGGCGGCCGACGGGCACCCGGACATGGCGATGGGCAACGTGCTCGGCAGCAACATCGCAAACCTGCTGCTGATCGTCGGCACGACTGCGGCGATCCGCGCCGTGCACCTCAAGTCCCGCTGGCTGGAACTCGGCTTTCTGCTCGTGCTGACCGCGCTGGTGGCGCTCGCGTTCGTGCGCGGCGGCCGGCTCGAACGCTGGCAAGGCGTGATCCTGCTGGCGGTGCTGGCCGGGTTCCTCTTGCGATTGCTGGCGCGCGAACGGCGGCACCGCAAGCTGCTGCGGGAAGCCCCCCCCCCGCCGGCGACGGCCACCGGCTGGCTCGGACACGCGGCGATGCTCGCGGCCGGCTTCACGACACTCGCCTACGGCGCCGACTGGCTCGTAGAAGGCGCATCGCGCATCGCGCAAGACCTCGGCATGAGCGATGCGGTCGTCGGCGTGACCGTGGTCGCGATCGGGACCAGCTTGCCCGAACTAGCGACGTCGCTGGTCGCGGCGCTCCGCGGCCAGGCGGAGATCTGCGTCGGCAACGTCGTCGGCAGCAACATCTTCAACATCGGCGCGGTGCTCGGCGGCGCCGGCATCCTGCACCCGTTCGCTTTCGACGACGCCGAGCAACTGCCGGTGTTCGTGGTCGCGACCGGCGCGACCGTTCTGTTGGTGGCATGCCTGCGCCTGCTCGCCGGCGTGCCGCGCGCGCTCGGGTTTGCGTTCCTGATCGGATACGCGGGCTTCACCGCCTACATGGTCTGCAACTGCCAAGGGGCGAGCTGACACCGTGAACGCACGCACCTTCCTGACCGAACGCGCCCCGTGGCTCGCGGCAGCCGAACTCGGCACCTGCATCGTCGGCTCGCAAGCCCTGGCATACGCCGGCCACACCGCCGGAATCGAGATACACGAACCGGGCGACATCGACCTGTCGTGGGCGCTCGACACCGCGGCCGGGCGCGCGCTGCTCGAACGGCACGGCGTGTTCGAGCCGACGACCCAGGGCAACCTGGCGCGCGGCACGCTCGCGATGAAGCTCTCCGGCGTGCGCGTCGAAATCACCACGTTCCGCGCCGGAAACCCCGATGCGACGCTCGCCGAACGCATTCGCGCCGATCTGTCCGAACGCGACATGACCATCGGGGCGATCGCGGTGGAACTCGCGACCGGCACCGTGCACGACCCATTCGATGGCCTGCAGCACTATCGCGAACGGCGCGTCGTGGCGGTCGGTGACCCAGCGCAGCGGGTGCGCGAACACGGCATCCGTTGGCTGCGCTACTACCGCAAGGCGCACGAACTCGGCTTTGCGATCGACAACCACATCCGATCGCTGCACCGCGAACTCGACCCAGTGCTGCTCGACGAACTCCCCAGGGAAGCGGTCGCGCTCGAACTGCGCGCGATCGTGACGAAGTGCCGCTCGCCCGGGCGCTGCCTGCTCGAACTGCACGAGGCCGGGCTGTTGGCGGTGCTGTCACCCGAACTCGCGTTGCAGTTCGACGGCCGACCGGCAGGGCCGCAGCGCTGGCACCCGGAAGTGTCGCAGGCCCTCCACCTGATCCTGGCACTGGAGTGGGCCGTCGCCAACACAAGCCGGCTCGAAGAGCGCGAGCGCGCGATGGTGCTGTTCGCGGTGCTGTGCCACGACCTCGGCAAAGGGGACACGCGCGCCGACGACTTTCCCCGCCACCGCGGCCACGAACATGCGGGCGTACCACACATCGACCGATTGGCGGCCCGCTGGCCCGGCCTGATGGACCAGCGCACGGTGGCCCTGTGCCGACGGGTCGCGATGCTGCACCTCCTGGTCCGGGACTTCGCCGCACTGCGTCCGGGCACGCTGGCACGCCTCTACGACGAGCACTTCCGGGCGCGCGACTTCCCGGTCGAAGCGTTCGCGCTGGCGGTCGCCGCCGATTCCGCCGGCCGCCTCGGGTGCGAGGCGAACGGCGAAACCGTGCGCGAGCAGGTCCGCAACGACATCGAGCGATTGCGCGCCGCCTGCGCCCGCGTCGACGCAGCAGCTCTGCGCGCACGGCACGGCGACGACATCGAACGTTTCCGAGCCGCACTGCACGAGGCGCGAACGCGTGCCATCGCCGCCGCACCGGCTCGGTGAACCGTTCGGCGGACGATCAGTTGGGCAACGTCAGATCCTGCACGGCGGTGCAGCCTTCGCGGACCTCGACCACGACGGGCTCTCCCTGGCCACCGCCCTCGGCCGGGGCGTGCGACCGGCTCTCGACGAGCAACGTGTA
>DRKG01000283.1 GCA_011051855.1 bacterium
CGTTGATCGCGCCGGAGATGTCGAGCCCGAGGTCGAGCGCGTTCTCGGCGATGAGCACGCGGCGGCCGACGTCCTCGACCTGGTCGACGGTCGTGCGGTAGTCATAGCGGCGTGCCAGCGCCAACCGGATCGCCTCGTCCGGGTCGAGGGTGATCTCCTCGACGCCTCGTTCGACCAAGCGAGTCAATTCGCTCGGGTCGAGCTCGACGCGCGCGGTGATCGGCAGCCCGAGGGTCAGCTTGAAGTTGTCCAGCGCCGTCTGCAGGCGGTTGGTGGAGGTGACGCGCTGGGCGTTTGCGCTGTATTCGCTCTGTTGCGCGCGGCCGAGGTCGACGATGGTGCGGCGGCCGGCCTGCTGGAAGGCCTCGATCTGCTCACGCGACTTGCGCAGGCTGTCGTAGTTCGCCTCGACGTTGCGCAGGTCGGCCATCAACTGCACCACGTTCCAGTAGTCGGCGACGAGGTCGATCGCAAACTGCGCGCGGAAGCGTTCGAAGCTGCGGATCGCGTAGATCACGTCGCGTTCGGCTTGCGTCAGCGGTTCGCGCACGATGTGCCGACCGGCCCCGCGCAGCAGCGGCTGGGTGAACGTCAGGTTGAGGATCGAGCTACCGTCGAACTGCCCGCCGTTGAGCACCGAGCGCAGGAACGTCTGCACGAAGCTCATGACGATGCTGGCGCCGGTCTCGGTCGCCGCCGACGCACTCAGATCCGGGCTCAGCAGCACGTCGGCGGAGGTTTCGCCGGTGCCGTCGATGCCGGCGGAGAACCCGCCTCCGAAGCGCACGCGGAAATCGTTCTGCCGATCCGTCAGGTTCAGCGCCGCGAGGTAGAGGTTCTCCTTCTGGCGCTGGAACTCGCGGCTGTTCTCGGCGGCCACGTCGAGTGCGTCGGCGAGCGTCAACAGCACCGGTTCGCGGCCCGCCAGCAGGCGGCGGCGCAAGGTGTCGACCGGGCGTTCGACGACGAACTCACGCGGTTCGCCGAGCACCTTCTGGTGGGCGTCGGCGAGGATGCCGTAGACGGCGCGGTCGGCCCACTCGCGGTTGGCGGGCGGGGAGTAGCAGGCGGCCAGGGCGGCGACGACGAACAGGGGGAACAGGCGCGGGCAGGGCAATGTCGTGGGGGCTCGGGAACGGACCTTGGACGAGATGTCCTAGGTGGACCGGGCTGTTTTTTCTCCCCTCACCGTCAGGTGTTACTACGATAGGACGCGCCGCGAGCATCCGGTCCGGGCGGGCCGTTTCGGCAGCGGGGGTATGGTTAGCATCCTGATCACCGCGGGACCGACCCGCGAACACATCGACGATGTGCGGTTCCTGAGCAACGCGAGCTCGGGACGCATGGGGTTCGCGCTCGCCGAAGCGGCCATGGCAGCAGGCCATCGGGCCACGGTCGTGCTGGGGCCGGTCGAGCTGTCGCCGCCGGCCGGGGCCGAGGTGCTGCCGGTGACTTCGGCGTTGCAGATGCAGCAGGCCGCCGCAGACGCCTTTGTGACCTGCGACGTGCTGATCGCCGCTGCGGCCGTATCGGATTGGCGCCCGGCCGAACGCCGGGCTGGCAAGCCGCCCCGGCAGCCCGGGGCCTTCACGCTCGAACTGGTGCCGAACCCGGACATCGTCGCCGGCCTGGCGGAGCACAAGGGCGATCGGGTCGTCTACGGCTTCGCCCTCGAGTCGGTGTCGGCCGGGATGGCCGCGGCGATCGAGCGCGGTCGCCGCAAGCTCGAGCGCAAACGATTGGACGGAGTGGTGGTGAACCTGCACGACGCGATCGGCCGTGACGAAGCCGAGTTCGTGCTGTGCGACCCACAGGGTGAACGTGCGTTGCCGGGCCGCGGCAAGCGTGCGGCGGCCGACGCGATCGTCGCGGCGGCGGTGGAGCTGTGGCGCGAACGCGCCGGGCGAGGAGGACAGGACGGACGTGAGTAGGAAGAAGGCCGACCAACAGGAGTCGTCGCCGAAGCGCGGCACCAGGTTCCCACCAGCCGAGGACGTGGCCGGCCCCGGTCTGTCGCCGCGTGCGCGCGAGGTCATCGCTCTGGCGCTGTGTGGCGTAGCGCTCTACGCGATGCTGTGTTTGGCGACGTTCCGGCTGGCCGATCCCGATGGTCCGATTCCGACCGGCCCGATGCAGAACCTGGGTGGCGCGGTCGGCTACCACCTCGCGCAGGGCTTTGCGATGTCGCTCGGTCTCGCCGGCTGGGTGCCGTTCCTGCTGCTGCTGGGCTTTGCGCTGATGATGTTCCTCGGCCGCGAGTGTTCGCGCCTGACCATCAAGGTGCTCGGGGCGGTCTGCTTCGCCGCGATGCTCGCAATCCTGTTCGCCGGCCGCGACGGCCTGGCCGGAGTGACCGCGATGACGCCTTGGGGGGCGGGTGGCCGATTCGGCGCGGTCGTATCGCCGAAACTCTACTCCGCGTTCGGCGGTACCGGCCGGCTCCTGCTGGTCTGCTTTGGCGCTCTGGTTTCGCTGCTGCTCGCCACCGAGTGGATGTTCTCGCAGTTGCTGCTGCGCACATACGAAGCCGCCGAGCCGGTCGTGCGTCGGTGGTTCCGCCGTCCGGCCGCGGTCGCCGCGGGTGTCGGTGATGTCGCGGTAGGGGCCGCCGACGCCGACGCCGACGCGCAAGACGAGCGGACGCCGCGCCGCCGCGGTTCGCGCCGCAAGGCGAAGGTCTGCGAGGTCGAGGTGGAGGAGGACGAAGAAGAGCCGGACGTCGTCGAGGAGGAGGTCGAGGAGGAGGAAGAAGAGGAAGAGGTCGCGGAGGAACCGGAACCGGAACCGGAGCCGGAGCCGGAGCCCGAACCCGAGCCCGCGAAGTCGCCGATGGTGATCGTGCGTCGGCGGCCGAAGCCCAAGAAGAAGCGGAAGAAGCCCGCGGCGCAGGACACGCTGCCGTACGTGGACTACCCGTTCCCGCCGGTCGAGCTGTTCCAGGAGCCGCAGATGGGCGACCTCGGTGCGAGTTCGGAGGTGCTCAAGCGCGGTGGTCAGGCGATCGTCAACAAGTTGGCCCACTTCAAGATCGAGGCCGAGGTGGTCACCGCGTCCGTCGGCCCTGCGGTCACCCAGTACGAACTGCGATTGGCCGACAGCATCCGCGTCAACAAGATCGTCGGCTTCGAGTCGGACCTGGCTGCGGCGTTGAAGGCCTTCTCGGTGCGCGTGGTCGCGCCGATTCCGGGCAAGGACACGGTCGGCGTCGAGGTGCCGAACAAGGAGCGCGAG
>DRKG01000284.1 GCA_011051855.1 bacterium
ACGACCGGCTGCTACACCGGCTCCGGCTACAACGGCTCCGGCGGCGGCTCCGGCGGCGGCGGCGGCACGATGGCGACCCAGGGCGACCTCAACTGGCGCGGCGACATCCCGAGCGGCACGGTGCCCAACCAGAGCGGCTCGACGGCCTTCCAGCAGGTGTTCGGCTACGGCGGTGCCGGCTGCAGCGGCACCAGCACCAACCGCACGGCCTTCCTGGCGGGCGGCGAACCGGGCGACCTGGTGTTTACCGACTCGCGTCCGGACAACAACTTCTGGGGCAGCGCGATCGACATCAACCGCAACCTGCGCATCTCCGGTGAACTGCAGGTGCCGGTCGGCGGCGGCGGCGGCGGCGGTGGCGGCGACACCTCACCGAGCTTCAACTGCACGCTGACCGGCAACGACCCGCGCAACGACTACAGCGGCGGCGGCGGCGGCGGCGGCGGCGGCGTGCTGATCGTCAAGGCGCTGCAGGAGATCGTCATCGCGCAGACCGGCAAGATCAGCGCCGACGGCGGCAACGGCGGCGGCGGCGAGCAGGTCGGCGCGTCCGGCGAGGCCGGCGGCGGCGGCGGCGGCGCCGGCGGCATGGTCATCCTGATGTCGGCGAAGGGCATCATCATCGAAGCCCACGGCGACCCGAACGTCGGCACCAACGGCCGCTTCGTCTACGGCTCGCCGTCGACGACCGCGACCGCCGAATACCCCTTCACCGGCAGGGACTACGACTTCGCCATCTCCGCGGACGGTGGCGTCTGCACGACCGGCGGGTTCGGTTCGGTCAACGTGCAAGGCAAGTACCGCGCCAACGGCCAGGCGATGCTCAACGGCACCCAATACGACACCGAGCCGCTCGGCGGCCTCGGCGGCATGGGCATCGTCCAGTTGATGGTCCCCCCCGGCGAGAACCTGTTCGACCAGACCAACACGCGTCTCGACGACAACATCACCTTCCGGCTGCCGGGTTCGTCGGTCGACCTGAGCGGCGCGGCCAAGCGCCAACTGCTCGGGTGGCGCGGCTTCCCGGACGCGACCGGCACCTACGTCGACGACTTCGGCGTGCCGACCAACATCGGCAGCAACGAAGGCGACATCCGCCCGTCGCCGACCCTGATGCCGGTGCCGTTCAACTCGAAGTCGCGCGTGCGCTCGAAGTGGATCGACACGGGCGCCAGCCAGCGGCGCGCGCTCGCGGCCGCCGACGGCCTGCCTCGCGGCTTGGTGACCTCGGGCGGCGCCCAGGTCGGCCCGATGTTCGAGTTCGCCGGCCTCGAGACGAACAGCGTCACTCCCGGCTACGTCGACTACGAGGTCGTCGGCCAATCGGTGCGCATCCGCTACCCGGTGGCGGTTTCGCCGGTGCCGATGAGCGCACTGGAAACCGACGCGAGCTACCTCGGCGAGCCGGCCTTCCGCATCGTGCTCGATTCGCCGGCGCTCGGCACCGAAGCCGATCGCTACGTCCAATACGAGGCGGAACTGCTCAACTCGGCCGGCTCGGTGCTCGCCGGCTACCGCATCCTCAGCCACACCAGCAGCGAGATGCTGGTCGAACCCGTCGCGGGCTTGGTGCCGGCACAGGCGACGCAGGTGCAGGTGCGGGCGAAGTTCTTCAAGATCTCGACCGACGGTGCCGAAGGCCTCGGCCCCACCTACTCGGCCGTCGGCGGCACGCCGACGCCGATCGCCAACGTGCGCATCGGCTTTGCGTTCCACCAGGATCCCGACCCGAACAACATCCTCGCCGGCCGCTACCCGTCGACCAGCGAGCAGGAGTTCGTGCGCGACCTGAACGACCCGGGCCTGCAGGCCTGGATCGCCGCCAACGGCGCCCCGCGCTACGTGCAGTGGGATGTCTTGTTCGACATGGCCTACCAGCCCGGTTCGGCCGTTCCGCCGGCGCTGAACCCGTCGACCCCGCGCCCGCAGATCGAGTTCCTGCGGCTGCCGTTCCGTTTCTAGTCTGGCCGTTTCTGATCTGGCCGTTTCTGCCGGTCGAGCCCGCACCGCGCGCGGGGTAGGCTGAGGGCGCATGAGCGCCCGCCTCCCCGCCGTCCCGAGTTCGATCCGCCTGCCCGATGGGTTCCGGGCTGCCGGGCTGCACTGTGGATTGAAGCGACCGCCAGCGCTGGACCTCGGGCTTCTGCTCGCGGACCAGCCGGTCGCGGCCGACGCGCTGTTCACGAAGAACCGCCTGCTCGGAGCGCACATCCCGGTGTGTCGCGACCACCTGGGGAAGAGCGGCGGCCGGGCGCGGGCGATCCTGGTCAACGCGCGCAACGCCAACTGCGCCACCGGCCAGCAGGGCATCGACGCGGCCTACCACTGTTGCGCCGAACTGGCCCGGCGGATCGGCTGCCCCGAGGAGCAGGTGCTGATGGCGAGCACCGGCCCGATCGGCGCGCCACTGCCGAGCGCGCGCATCGTCGACAACCTCGACACGCTGCTCGACCGGGCGTCACCGGACGGCGGCATGGACTTCGCGCGCGCGATCATGACGACCGATACACAGCCCAAGGCGGTGCACGCCGAAGGCGAGGTTCGCGTCACCGGCTTCGCCAAGGGTTCGGGCATGATCCAC
>DRKG01000285.1 GCA_011051855.1 bacterium
ATGCGGCGAGCTACTTCCACCTGCTGCGAGCGCAGGCACTCGACGCCGAGCGCAAGCCGCTGGTGGTGATGACCACCAAGAGCCTGTTGCGGCAGAAGGCCGCCGGTTCGCCCTTGTCCGAGTTCGCCGGGCACGGATTCCAGGCGGTGCTCGACGATCCGTCGATTCCCGACGGCACGCAGGTCCGCCGCGTGGTGGTCTGTTCGGGCAAGGTCTACTACGACCTGTTGGCCGCGCGCGGCGACGACACGACGCTCGCGATCGTGCGCACGGAACTGCTCTACCCGTGGCCGCAGTCGCAACTGCGCGCGCTGCAGCAGCGTTACCCGAACGCCGCGTTCGTCTGGTGCCAGGAGGAACCGGCGAACATGGGCGCTTGGCAGTTCGTGCGCGACCGTTTCGCGTGGCGCGCACACGCCGCCCGCCGGGCGGCGGCGAGCCCCGCCACCGGCTCCTTGGCGCGCCACAAGGCCGAACAGGCCGAGGTCGTCCGGCAGGCGCTCGGGAAGGACCGGTGAACCGCGCCCCGGTGCTGGCAGCTTCGGCGCTCGCGGCCTCGATCCTGACGGCTTGCGCCGCGGCACCGCCGTCGACGTTCGCAGCGGATCTGGCCTCGACGGCGACCCGCTTCCTCGAACGGCTCGACGTGGCGCAACGGCGGCTCGCCTGGCGGCCGATCGACCACGAGGAGGCGCTGCGCTGGAACTTCGTGCCCGGCCGCTACGTCGGCATCGAGCTGGGAGCGATGACGCCGGCGCAGCGGCGGGCCGCGTGCGACCTGCTGCGCACGATGCTGAGCGCGACCGGTTTCGCCAAGACGATGGCGATCCTCGACCTCGAGAACGTGTTGCGCGCGGTCGAGGCGGACGGCGGTCGGGCGCCCGCGCACCGGGATCCGGGCCGCTACGCGCTGCTGATCTGCGGCGACTGTTCGCCGGGCGGCACCTTCGTGGTGCGCTTCCAGGGCCACCACGTGTCCTTGCGCTGCGCCGTCGTCGACGGCGTATTCGCCGGCCATACACCGCACTTCCTCGGCAGCAATCCGCACCGCGTGCCCCGGGCGTGGGCGCGACCGGCGGTGCTGGCCGGCGAGGAGGAGCTGGCGCGCGAACTGATGGCGTCGTTCACCGAACGCCAGCTCGACACGGTGGTGATCGCTGCCGAGGCACCGCGCGACGTGCTGCTCGGGCCGGGGCGGCCACCGGCGGCGCTCGGCGAACGGCGGGGATTGCCCTGGTCGGCGATGAGTGAGGGCCAGCGCGCAAAGCTGTGGCGGCTGCTCGAACATCACGCCCGGGTGCTGCGCGGGGACCTGGCCCAACGCGAACTGCGGCGCATCCGGGAGCGTGATCTCGACGAGCTCTCGTTCGCCTGGGCCGGCCCGACCGACCGCGGCAAGGGGCACTACTACCGCGTGCACGGCACGGCGTTCGCGATCGAATACGACTGCACCCAGGACGATGCCAACCACGTGCACGTCGTCTGGCGCGACTTCGACCGGGACTTCGGCGGCGACGCGCTGCGGCGCCACCTGCGCGCGCGGCACGGGCGTTGATCCGCTGGGGCCGCAGGGTTCAGCCGAGACGGCGCCGGACGAAGGCCGCGGCGGCTGCGGCTGCGGTCGCGAGGTGCTGTTCGGGGGTGAAGCCGCTCGCTTTGCGGGGCTTCAGCGAGTGGTCGCCGTCGGGCAGCCACTGCACTTCGACGGCCCGCGATAGTTCGTAGGCGGAGACCTCGGCGGGCTGGCCGAACGGGTCGCGTTCGCCCTGCAGGATCAAGAGCGGCGTGCGCAGCGTTTCGAGGTGGGCGGTGCGTAGCACGTCGGGCTTGCCGGGCGGGTGGAACGGGTAGCCGAACGCGATGGCGCCCACGGCGTCGCAGTCGTCGACGAGCATGGTCGCAACGCGGCCGCCCATCGACTTGCCCGCGAGCACGATCGGGCCGGTTTGCCGGGCCAGCACGTCACGCATGCACGCGACCAGCTTCGGCATCCGGTCCGGGCCCGGTCGGCGGCCTTTGCGGCGGGCGGCCATGTACGGGAACTCGAAGCGCACGACGAGGAGGCCGCGCGCGGCGAGCTCGCCGGCGACGCTCGCCATCCACGGGTGCTCCATGCCGGCACCGGCGCCGTGGGCGAACACGACCGTTGCGATCGGGTCGCCGGTCGGGTGGTCGACCAGGGTCGGGGCGGTCATCGCCAGTCTTGCTTGCACGGACGGGCGGCTACCCGGTCGGACGCGACCACGTCAGGACGCCGGGGACTCACCCGACAGCGGCGCGGAGATGATGCAGTGCTCCGTCACCACTTCGCCGCCGATCAGGTGTCGCTGGATGATCTTCTCGAGCACTTCGGGGTCGCAATCGCGGTAGTAGGTGCCTTCGGGATAGACGAGCGCGATCGGGCCGTTGCCGCAGATGCGCAGGCAGTGCGACTTCGAGCGCTGCACGCCGCCCTGCTCCGAGAGGCCGAGTTCGGCCAACCGCTGCTTCAGGAACTGGAACGCCGCGATGCCGCGCTCCTTGTCGCAGCACTTCGGCTTGCTCTGGTCGCAACACAGGAAGATGTGCCGGCGCGAACGGTCGAGGCCGAGCTGGTCGACGACCCGCTGTTCGTCCTCGTCAGTCATGCGAGATCCCATCCCCCCAGTGTGCGTACGGAACCGGGTACATCCAACAACCTCGTCGGGCAGGATGCCGCGGTGATGTTCCCGGGCGAGTTGTTGTTTGTACCTGGTTCGGTACGCAACCTTGGCGGCACGATGGTCGCACATCCGTTCCGAGACGTTCTGCCCGCGATCACCACGCCGTTTCGCGAGGGTGATGAAGTCGACCACGAGTTCCTCGCGCGACACGCGAACTGGCTGCTCGAGCACGGTTGCCGCGGGATCATCCCGCTGGGCTCGCTCGGCGAAGGGGCGACGCTCGATTTCGACGAGAAGCTCGCGATCTTGCGCACGCTGGTCGCCGTCAGCGGCGAGCGGCCGGTGATGCCCGGCGTTGCGGCCCTGAGCACGCGCCAGGCGGGGAAGCTGGCCGAGGCTGCGGCGGAGGCGGGTTGTCGCGGCCTGATGGTGCTGCCGGCCTACGTGCACCAAGGGCAACTGCGCGAGGCCGAGGCGCACGTGTCGGCGGTGATCGGCGCGACCGACCTGCCGTGCATGCTCTACAACAACCCGCCGGCTTACGGTACGGACTTCACGCCGGCGTGCATCGAGCGGCTCTGCGAACGGCACCCGAACCTGGTCGCGGTCAAGGAATCGAGCGGCGACGCCCGGCGCGTGACCGCCGTTCTGGCTTTGCTCGGCGACCGCATCGATTGCTGCGTCGGCCTCGACGACATGTGTGTCGAAGGGGTCGGCGTCGGCGCGCGCGGCTGGGTTGCCGGGCTGGTGAACGCGTTCCCGAAGGAATCCGTGCGGCTGTTCGAGTGGGCTCGCGACGGCCGGCACGACGAGGCGATGGCCCTGTATCGCTGGTTCCTGCCGCTGCTGCGGCTCGACACGGTGCCGGAGTTCGTGCAGTTGATCAAACTGGTGCAGCAGCAGGTCGACATGGGCAGCGAGCGCGTGCGCGCGCCCCGGCAGCCGGTTGCGGGCGAGTTGCGCGAGTCGGCGCTGAAGGTGATCGAACGGGCGCTGCGGACCCGGCCGGAGGTCGTCTGATGGCCGTCCTCGAAGGGGCGCACTTCGTCGCTGGTAGGCGTGAGGTCGCCGGCGGCGAACGGTTCCACGCGATCGACCCGCGAACCGGCGCCGAGCTCGCGCCCGGCTTCGCGGAGGCGTCGGAGGAACAGATCGAACGGGCGTGCGCGGCGGCGGCACAGGCGGATGCGGCGTTCGCCGCCAGTGCGCCGACGGAACGCGCGGAGCTGCTGCGCGCGATTGCCGACGGCATCGAGGGGCTCGGCGAGACCCTGGTCGACCGGGTCGCCGCCGAGACGGCTTTGCCGCCGCAGCGCGTGCTCGCCGAGCGCGGCCGCACCTGCACGCAGTTGCGGCAGTTCGCGGACGTGGCCGAGCAGGACGCGTGGATCGAGGCCAGCATCGACCGGGGAGATCCCGAGCGGCAACCGCTGCCGAAGCCCGATCTACGGCGCATGAACGTGCCGCTCGGGCCGGTGGTCGTGTTCGGCGCCAGCAACTTTCCGCTCGCCTACTCGGTCGCCGGTGGCGACACCGCGTCGGCGCTCGCGGTGGGGTGCCCGGTGATCGTCAAAGCTCATCCGGCGCACCCCGGCACTAGCGAGCTCGTCGGCGACGTGATCCGGGTGGCCGTCGAACGGCTCGATCTTTCGGCCGGAGTGTTCTCGTTGTTGCACGGGCGTTCGCACGCGACCGGAGCCGCGCTCGTCCGGCACCCCGTCGTGAAGGCCGTCGGGTTCACCGGTTCGCACCTGGGCGGTCGCGCGCTGTGCGATCTGGCCGCGACCCGCCCGGAGCCGATTCCGGTGTTCGCCGAGATGGGCTCCGCCAATCCGGTCGTCGTGCTGCCGAACGCGCTGCGCGGTCGCGGGGTCGCGATCGCCGAACAGCTTGCAGCGTCGTCCTTGTTGGCACAGGGACAGTTCTGCACCAGTCCGGGGCTCGTGCTGTGGGTCGATGGCCACGGTGGCGAGGCGTTCCGCCGCACGTTGCGCGAGCGCATGCTCGGTGCGGAGGCTGGACCGACCGTGCACCCGACGATCCGCGCCGGCTACGAGCGAACCCTGCAGGAAGTAGAGTCGCTGCCGATCGAAGTCGCCAGGGGAACCGCCAAGGCCAGCGCCGCGACCGACGTTTGCCCCGCCCTGCTGTCGGCGACGCCCGCAGACCTATTCGCGAACCCACGTCTGCGCCACGAGCTCTATGGCCCGGCGATGCTCACCGTCGCCTGCCCCTCGGCCGCGGACCTGCTGTCGATCGTCGAGGCGCTCGATGGCCACCTGACCGGCACCGTGCACGGCGATGGCGACGACTTCACCAGCCACGCTCCGCTGATCGCCGCCCTGCGCCGCAAGGTCGGCCGGTTGATCGCCAACGGCGTGCCGACCGGTGTCGAGGTCTGCCCGTCGATGGTGCACGGTGGCCCCTACCCCGCCGCCAGCGACCCGCGTTTCTCTGCCGTCGGCAGCACCTCGGTCCGCCGCTGGGTGCGCCCCGTCTGCTGGCAGGACTGCCCCCCCGACCTCCTCCCCCCCCAGCTGCGTACCGAACCAGGTACAAACAACAACCTGACCGGGTGATGTGCCCGGGCATACCGCCCGGTCAGGTTGTTGTTTGTACCGGGTTCGGTACGGCTACTGGATCTGGAACTCCCAGCCGCGGCTGCTGGCGATGCCGAGCGGGGCGAGTGGGTCGTCGACGAACAGTTGCCAGTAGATCGGGCTCAGCGTCAGCGCCGGGTCGTTCGGAATCGGCAGGTGCAGGGTCGCGTAGCCGGGCTGGCCGGCGGGGCCCTGCAGCACCAGTGGCATCCAGCCGTGCACGTCGACGTGCCACGGCAACGGCCCGAAGGCGAGGTTCGGCTC
>DRKG01000286.1 GCA_011051855.1 bacterium
CCGAAGATCCGCGCGCCATCGCCAGCAGCGAGCGGGGGCTCAAGCGAAGGCTGCGTCGCCTCGAACAACGCACCGCGGCCAAGGCCGGCGGCGTCGCGCTCGGCTGGGTCGTGCTGGCGCTGGTGCTCGGTTGGCTCGATCGTCTGTCGCGCGGCTACATGACCGGCCGATTGCGGGCGATCGGCCTGTTCGGTGCGCTGTTGCTGCCGGCCACCCTGTTCCTGGTGTAGCATCGTGGACCGCGCCATGGAGGCCAAGCGCATCGACAACGATTCCGAGGAGGCACCGCGCGTCGACTGGGAGGCGTTCTACCGCAACTATCGAAAGCCCGGCTATCTGCCCGGATTCGAGATCGTCAACAAGCTCGGCGGCGGGATGTTCGGCCTCGTCTTCAAGGCGCGCAAGGAGTCGATCGGCAAGGACTATGCCATCAAGTTCCTGAAGGTCGACGACGACACCGTGCGCGACGCGGTGATGCGCGAGATCGACAACGTGTCGTTCTTCGCGCAGATCGACCATCCGAACCTGGTGTCGATCGAGGACATGGGCAGCGTCGACGGCATCCCCTACCTGGTGATGAGCTACGCCGGCGATGCGACCCTACAGAAGCGGCTGGCGGCCGGCGACCTGTCGCGCGACGAGGCGCTGCGCATCTTCGTGCAGGCAGCGCGCGGTGTGCAGGCGCTGCACGAACACTCGCTGGTGCACTTCGACCTCAAGCCGGCGAACATCTTCCTGAAGGGCGACGTCGCACGCGTCGGTGACTACGGCCTCAGCAAGCTGGTGTCGGCGTCGCGCAACTCGCTGAGCTTCGGCCGCGGCACGCCCTACTACATGGCGCCGGAGATGCTGCAGCGGAGGGGCGACGCGCGCAGCGACGTCTATTCGCTCGGGATCCTGCTCTACGAGTGCCTCTACGGCGAGGTGCCGTTCCGGGGCGATTCCGAATGGGAGGTGCTGCGCAAGCACGAGACTGCGGCGGTGGAGTTTCCCGCGGATGCGCGGGACGCCGACAAGGAGATCATCCTGCGCTGTCTGGCCAAGCGGCCGGAAGACCGCTTCCAGACGGCGGCCGAACTGCTGCGCGCAATGCAGGCGCCGGTGGCGCTCGGGGAGAGCATGACCTTCGTGCGCGCCGCGGAGGCTTCCGTGGAACCGGCCACGGCGCCAGAGCCGCCGCCGCGGCACGACTCCGTCGGTAGGGACACCGCCAACAGTGACACCGCCAACAGTGGCAATGGCGCCGCGAGCCCGGCGGGCATGCCCTGGCGGGAAGCAGCCGCGCCCTCCGGCGGAGTCGTCGGGCTCTTCGTCAAGATGCTGTTCGGGTTGCTCGAAGTGGCCGTGCGCCTGGTGATGATGCCGGTGCGGGCGGTCAGCATGTTCGCCGGCAATGGCCTCGTCTGGGTCCTGCAGTTGCCGTTCCGCCTGCTCGGGGTCGCCGCCCGCCTGGTCGGGCTGGTCATGGTGGTGGCGCTGATCGTGCTGCTGGTAGTGACGCTCACGGCGGTGCTCGCGTGAGCGGTCGCCCCTGCCCGGTGCTATCATGGTCCTCGCGATGAGCGAACGAGTGCACGACATCGAGGCGCTGCAGGCGATGGACGAGGCCGCCTGGGCGGACCTGCAGGAAGACTACTACCGGCGCATCTACTTCTATGTGAAGCGCTACCTGAATGACCACCAGACCGCCGAGGACGTTACCCAAGATGTGTTCCTCGGCGCTGTGCGCGGCATTGCCGGCTTCGACCCGTCTTACACGCTCGATCAGTTCTTGTTCGGAATCGCCAAGAACCGGGTCATCGACCACTACCGCAAACACAAGCTGACGTTGATTCCGGCAAAGGCCGACGGCGACGGCGACAAGAGCCGGATCTGGCTCGAGAACCTGGCGCCCGACGCGGCGCCGCAGCCGAAGGAGCGCGTGGTCAAGGCCGAGGATCAGGCGCGTCAGCGACAGGTGCTCGCACGGATCCTGCGCGAACACGTCGGCGAATTGTGGTCGGCGGGGGAGTTTCAGAAACTGATGGTGCTCGAATACCTGTTCGTCATTGGCGGTCGCAACAAAGACGCCGCCCAGCGCTTCGGGATTGCCGACGAGAAGGCGGTAGCCGGTATCAAGTTCCGTGCGATCGAGCGCCTGCGTGGCATGGCGCGGCAGCACGACCCGAACCACTCATTGTTCGTGGGACTCTGGCAGCCGGGGGCGCGATGAGCGGGACCGATGAGAACGAGCTGGATGCGAAGCTGGCCTTCACGGTTGCCTCGGTCTGGCGCAGCGAGCGCATCTCCTGCCCGCACCCGCACGTACTGCAGAGCTACCTGCAGGGAGGACTCGAGGGCGGCGCCAAGGAGTTCGTCGCGTTCCACCTCGACGACAGCGGCTGCCCCTATTGCAACGCCACGCTCGACGACCTGAAGGCGCGCGACGACGAGGCCCGGTTGCCGGCGCTGACGGACATGAAGGACCGTCTGTTGCGCTCGACGGTCGCGGAGTTGCAGCAGCACAAACCCTGAAGGGTGCAAGATGCTGGTGCGCAATGGGATGTGTGCGCGTGCTCGGCGTCGGCCAAAGCGGTCATTGTGGCTTGACTGTGTCGGGGGCGCTCGCTAGATTTCGCTGTGTCTCGTGTCATGTGCCCGCGCATGGACGCAGCCGTGCGGTGCAGATGGCGATCGGTTGGTTTCGCAACAGGAGTCCCGAACCATGCGCCTCGAACCTGTCTACCTGGTCGCCCCGAAACCGAAACCGCCGGCGATCGCGACACGTCGGGCATTCTTGCTGGCGGGCGGGACGTTTCTCGCCGGCCTCGGAGTCGGCGGCGCGTGTGGCTACTCCGCGGGCGCGTGCCCGGCAGACTCTGATTCAGATCGGGGCTCTGATTCAGATCGGGGCGATCCCGGGCGGGTTGCCGGCGGCGAAGCAGCCGCCGCTGCGACGACGGGCAACGCCGAACTGGACGCACTGCGTCGATTGGCTACCGAGGCGCCGATTGCGGAGCTGATGCGCAAACGCGATGACTTCCTCGACCGGCTCGTCCGCTCGTACCCGCGCGACGAAGTGGCGTGGCAGGGGGTCGGCCGGATCGCCCGGGAACTCATCGCCAACCCGGGAATCCCGGGCCGGCGGTTGGTGGCGAGGTGGCTGGCGCAGGTCATCGAGAGGGCCGATCCGATGGTCGGCAAGCCGCTGTTCCAACACGTTGCCGGGTTGCGGAGGCTGAAGTGACGTCATTGCGCCGCGCGCAGGGGGAAGGCATCCGCACCGGCTCCCTGGTCCTGCAAGGCGGCACCATGAAGGTAGAGGTCGGGCCGAACCACGACCACGTCACCGTCAGCGCCGGGGTCGCTGGCGAGACCTTCGACTACGACGTTCCGCCCGACAAGATTGCCACGATCCCGGTGCCACCGGTTCCCCCGGGGACCGTGTTGAAGGTCACGGTGGGGCGGGGGGCTCGCCGCCGGGTCATCTACGTGGAAGTCGTATCGCAGTCCCCATAGGAGACGGGTCCCACAGGAAAACGAGTCCGGAGAGGTCCAGAGGAGGATCAACCATGCATCACCGTTCGTTCCGTTTCACTCTCATCAGTCCGTTGTTCGCGACGGCCCTGCTGGGACAGCAACACCTCGTCGTTCCGTCGGCATATGCCACGAACGACGCGATCAGCTTCAACTGGATCGCAGGCGCCAGCCGCGACGTGCGGCAGCAGACGTTGATCGACGCATCCCGGCTTGCGCCGATGCTCGGTAGGGACATCACCGCGATCGAGTTTCGGCGCACCGCGGCCAACGAGGTCTACCAGGGTGGATCGGCAAACATGACGGTGACCCTGTCGATCGCTCCGCACACTCCGCTCGCCTGCTCGTCGTCGTTTGCCGCCAACATCGGGACGAACCCGGTGCAGGTGTTCAACGGCACCGTCACCTTCCCATCGTCACCGGCCATTGCTGCGGGGCCTGGTGCAGCCGTTTCCTGGAGCACGCAGAACGTCGTGCGCGTGCCGTTTGCGACCCCGTTCTCGTATACCGGCGGCACCCTGTGTGTGGACATCGTCGGCCTGGCGATCCCGGGCCAGGAGGCGAACTGGTGGATGGCCGATGCCGAGTTCGAGGATCTCCCGGGCACGGTCACGGACGTGGGCGCGGGCTGTGGCGCCTACGGCGGAGTCCAGAGTCGCTGGGCACACGCCGCGCGGCGTTCGCTCGTCCCCGGAGGTTACGCGCACATGTTTGCCTATGGCACGCCATATGGGCTTGCGATTGCGGCGATCGGGGACCGGAGCCCGGTGGGAATGCCGATGTCGGCGGTGGGCTTCCAGTCGCCGGCGGGCTGCAACCTGTTCCTGAGCAACGTCTACTATCTCGAGCCTCACGTGTTCGTGCCCGACCCCGAGCCGGCCTTGGTCGACCG
Source organism: bacterium (assembly GCA_011051855.1). Classification (GTDB taxonomy): domain Bacteria; phylum Planctomycetota; class UBA1135; order UBA1135; family UBA2386. The sequence continues at coordinate 4,409 of DRKG01000286.1, forward strand.
CGGCGGCCGCGCCGACGTCGAGATCAAGATCCCTGCTTTGCCGGCGTCTCTCGGCTTTCAGGCGACGACCCAGTGGATCGACTGGTCGCAGATGGCGTCGAGCAATGCGATCGAGTGGACCGTCGCGGCGGCCATTCCGTCGCTCGGCATGGCGCTCGTCGAAGGGGCCGCCCAGGAGGCCACGGGCAACGTGACGGCGCACCTCGCGCACGTGCTCCGCTTCGAATACCAGTAGCCCCGGGTATCCGTTGCTACCCTGAAGGTCGAGGGCGGCAGGCGGGGGGGCGCCCGGCTCTTGCCGAGAAAACCCGCGGATCGTCGCCAAATAGTCGGCGCCCGCCCGCGCAGGTGGGGGATCGGAGCCGCAGATGGCTCCAGGCCTTCCTACCAAGAAAGGAACGACGACAATGATCCGCAAGACCTTCAAGTTGCTGCTCATCGGCAGCGTGGTGCTCGGTGGGGCAGGCTTCCTGTTCCTGGGTAGCGCCTTCCCCAGTTACGTCGGCACCGTGGCCTCGTCGGTGCGCGAGAGCGTCGCCGGCCAGATCCCGATCGACGTCGAGTTGAAGCGCGCCGAGAGCCTGATCCGGCAGATCGACCCGCAGATCAAGTCCTGCCGCCGGGACCTGGCCAACGCCGAGATCGACCTCGAGCGCCTGCAGGAATCGGTCGCGCACCTCGAGAAGGTGGTCGACGCCGAGGAGAAGAAGCTCAAGCTCGGTGCGGCTTTGCTCAAGGACGATGCCACCGGCGTGCGGTTGGCGGCCGACTTCGGCGCCCGTCGGCGCGTCAGCGCGGACCTCGCGCGCACCAAGGACAGCTACGTCAACAACCTCGCCATCCTGAAGACCAAGCGTGCGCTGATCGAGCGCCAGCATCGCGCCGTCGACGCCGCCAAGGAGCGATTGGCGGCGGTGCGTTTCGAGCGCCAGTCGCTCGAGGACCAGGTGCGCGCGCTGAAGACCCAGCAGATGCAGGTCGAGGCCCTGGCGGCGACCAGCGCCCGCTTCGACCTCGACAGCACCGCGCTGAGCCAAGCCAAGGAAGTGATCAACAACGTGCGCCGGCGCCTCGACGTCGCCCAGCGCATGCTCGAGAACGACCTTGCCTTCCAGGGCGACCCGGTCGGCGCCGAAGTCGACGAACGCAACGTCCTCAAGGAGATCGACGAACTGTTCTCGGCGCGGACCGGCGACGCGGTGCCGGAGCTCGGCCGTGCCGACGCGCGGTCGATGACGGTCGAGTTGCCGATCACGCGCTGACCCGATCAGGGCGTGCCGCTTCGATTCGGGGCTTCTCGTCATGCCTCCGCCGCGAAACTGCGGGGGCCGCAAGTCGTTGGTTCTCGTTGGGTTCGGGTAATCGGCCGCCCACAGGCGTGTCAGGAGGGCCTGTTTATTCGGAGCCACCTTGACGTGTATGGCAATGACGAGCAGAATCGCGCTCCTCGTCACGAAGGACCGGCCCCTGCGGGAAAGGTCCACACCAATCCTGGAAAGACGCCATGCGACTTGAGCCTGTGTATGTCCTCGGTCCGAAGCCGAAGCCTCCGTCGATCCCGACGCGCCGAGCGTTTCTGATTGCCGCGGGTGCATTCGGGGCGGGCGTGGGGCTCGGCGGCGTCGGCGGCTATGTGCTGGAGATCGATGGGCCTACGTCGGACTCGCCGCGCCCGACGGGCGATGTCCTGCTCGACGAACTGCAGCGCCTGGCGGTTGAAGCGCCGATCGAGGAACTGGCTGCCCGTTACGCGTTTTTCCTCAGCTTCATTCCGTCGACCTACCCGCGTGACGCCGTGCTGTGGCGCGGTGCCGGGCGACTCGCGGAATACGTCATCGCCACCGAACGACTGCACGACCGGCGCACCGTTGCGCAGTGGCTCGCGCAGGTCATCGAGAGCGGGGATCCCGTAGCGGCTGCGTCGCTGCGTTCCCGCATTTCGCAACTCCGCGCCATTCGCTGATGCAAGGAACGAACAAACTACGGGGACCTTCGGCGGTCGTGCAGGGCGCGACGATCGAGGTCGAAGTGCTTTCGCAGGACAAGACGGTGGAAGTCTCCACCGGCGGGCCTCCGACGAGTTATCCCGTTGGGCCGGACGGCAAGGTTTCCATTCCGACCCCGCCGGGCTTCACCGGCTTCGTCAGCGTTTCCGTCGGCCATGACCTGAATCGTCAGGTGATCCTGGTCGAGATCGTCGCCCCATCTCCCTGAGCATTCCCCTGGCTCCCTGAGCATTCCCCTGGAGAGCGCCATGACTACCATGCGAATCCCGTTTGTTGCACTCGCCGCGTGCTTGACCTGCGTGGCCGCCACGGCCCAGAACTTCACGGTCGTCCCCAGCCAGTTCGCGAACACGGACGCCATCCGAGCGATGAACGTCGCCGGCACGATGGGGGACGGGCGGCAGCAAATCCTCGTCGGAGAGAGCCGTCTCGCCGGTTTGCTCGGTCGGGACATCACCGCGATCGAGTTCCGGCGAAGTGCGGCCGACGAGACATACGCGGCCGGCAGCGCGAACCTGACCGTGACCGCTTCGATCGCACCGCACCCGACCCATGGGTGCTCCCAGACGTTCGCGGCCAACGTCGGCCCGAACCCGGTCACGGTGTTCAGTGGCGTGATCACGGCGCCGTCGTCTCCGCCGGAGGTCGGTCCGACGGTATCCTGGGACCCGGACAATGTGGTGCGCATCCCGTTCACCACGCCGTTTCCCTACACCGGGGGAACCCTCTGCCTCGATCTGGTCGGCACTGCCATTGCGGGTCAGGAGTCCAGTTGGTGGGCTGCGGACGCGCACTGTGAAGTGTTTCCCGGACAGGTGACGACGGACATCGGTGGTGGGTGCGGTGCCTACGCGAACGCCGACCAGAAGTGGTCCTTCGTGCGCGAGTATTCCCTCGTCCCGGGTGGCCACGTCGAGATGTTCGCCTATGGCACCCCATACGGTTTGGCGATCGCGGCACTCGGCCAGAAGAGCGCGGTCGGCACGCCATTGTCGCTGCTCGGCTTCAACGCACCGCCCGGCTGCGACTTGTTCTTGAGCACGATCGACGTGCTGCAGGCCACGGTGTTCGTGCCGGACCCGCACCCGGCCTTGATCACCCGCGGTGGGCGCGCCGACTTCGAGCTGAAGGTGCCGGCCATTCCGCAGGCGCTGGGCTTCACCTTGGCGACCCAGTGGTTCGACTGGACACAGGCGGCGAGCAGCAACGCCATCGAGTGGACCCTGGCAACCGCATTGCCGACCCTCGACATGGCGACGGTCGAGGGCCACCCGCTCTCGACGAGCGGGACCGCGAACGTGCATATCGCGCCGGTGCTGCGGCTGGAATACCAGTAGTCAGGTCGGGAGGCTGCGCCCACCGGGCACAGAACGCCGCCGGCGGTGGCAGGCAGAAGCGTTGGGCGCTTCAGGAATCTGTGTGGGTAGCTGACGCGGGGTAGAGATCGAAGCCTCCGCAATGGAACAGGATGGCAGTTCGGAAGCGGTCACGATTGCGGAAGCCACACGCCATCTTCTTGACCTTCTGGATCTTGGCGTTGATCGACTCGCTGAGGGCGTTGGAGACGCCCTTGGTGACCGCGTTGACGATGCCCCAGAGGGGATCGCGGATCATCCTGGCCGCGGCCTTCATGGGTTCGATGCGACTGCGCATGGCCCACCCGATCCACTTCTTCCACGCCCTCTTGGCGTTGCCTGGCCTGAC
>DRKG01000287.1 GCA_011051855.1 bacterium
GATGATCTTCATGCGCACCGGCTTGCTGGTCAGCTTCTCGAGCTCCTGGCGGAACTCGTCCACCTTGGTGCCCTTCTTGCCGATCAGCACGCCCGGACGCGCGGTGTGCACGAACACCGTGATCAACTCGCCCGCGCGCTCGATCTCGACCTTCGGGATCGCCGCGAACTGCCACTCCTTCTTGATGAAGCGGCGGATCTTCTGATCCTCGATCAGGTTCTGCGCAAAGTCCCGCTTGTTCGCGTACCAGCGCGAGCGCCAGGGCTCGGTGATCGCGACGCGGAAACCGGTGGGATGGATCTTCTGGCCCATGGTTACTCCTCGCCTCCGGCAGTGGTGTCCGCGGGGGCCTCGGCCGCGAGCTCGCGCGGATCGCGCGCCTCGGGGTCGGCGACGTGGACGTGGATGTGGCAGGTGCGGCGCTTGAACGGCATCGCGCGCCCTTGCGGCCCCGGACGCATGCGCATGCCACCGGGCAGCGGCGGCCCGTCCTGCGCGAACGTCTTCGACACGACCAGACGATTCGGCCGCACCGACGGGTTCTGCATCGCGTTGGCGACGGCCGACGCCAGCACCTTGTAGACCGCCGCCGCGGCGCGGTGGCTGTCGTGGCGCAGCGTGTCGAGCGCCTCGTTGGCCGAACGACCGCGGATCAACTCCAGGACACGACGGGCCTTGTCGACCCCCATGCGCGCCCGGCGGTGCACTGCTCGCGTTTCGAAGCTCATTTGTCCTTCTTCGCGTGGCCGCGGAACGTCCGCGTGGGTGAGAACTCGCCGAGACGGTGGCCGACCATGTCTTCGGTCACGTAGACCTTGATGAAGGTGCGGCCGTTGTGGACCTCGAACGTGTGGTTCACGAACTCGGGCAGGATCACGCTCGCCCGCGACCAGGTCTTGATCGGGTTCTTGGTACCCGCCTCGTTTTGCTTCTCCACCTTCTTCAACAGCTTCGGGTGGACGAACGGGCCCTTGTGGATACTGCGACTCATGGGGGGCTCCTATCAGCTACCGCTGCCGACGGCGACGTGCTTGCCCGGCGAGCGACGACGCAGGATGAACTGGTTGCTGCGGGCCTTACCGCGGCGCGTCTTGCCGCCCTTGGCCAGCTTGCCGGTTGGAGAGACCGGGTGACGACCGCCGCCGGTGCGACCCTCACCGCCACCCATCGGGTGCGCGACCGGGTTCATCGACGTGCCGCGGTTGTGCGGCCGGCGGCCCATGTGGCGCTTGCGTCCGGCCTTGCCGATGCGCACGTTCTGCCAGTCGCTGTTGCCGATCTCGCCGATCGTCGCACGGCAGCGCCGCAGGACCTTGCGGGTCTCGCCCGACGGCAACACCAGCGTCGCGTAGTCGCCGTCGCGCGCCATCAGCGTGCACGAGTTGCCGGCGGAACGCGCGATCTGGCCGCCCTTGCCGGGCTGCAACTCGACGTTGTGCACCTGCAAACCCAGCGGGATGGTGTCGAGCGGCATGCAGTTGCCGACGTCCGGCTCGCACTTCTCGCCCGACATGACCTTGTCGCCCACCTTCAGGCCCTTCGGCGCGAGGATGTAGCGCTTCTCGCCGTCGGCATAGAACAGGAGCGCGATGTCCGCAGTGCGGTTCGGATCGTACTCGAGCGCCTTGACGGTCGCCGGCACGCCGTCCTTCTGCCGGCGGAAATCGACCTTGCGGTACAGCTTGCGCGCACCACCACCGCGGAAACGGCTGGTGATGTGGCCGTGGGCGTTGCGGCCGCCGGTCTTCTTGATCCGCTCGGTGAGCGACTTCTCGGGCCGCTTGCCCTTGGTGAGGTGGCTGAAGTCGAGCACGGACGCGTTGCGGCGACCGGCTGACGTGGGCTTGTAGACCTTTACTGGCATCGCTGTCGGCTCGCTTCGCTCAGTTGATGTCGATCGAATCGCCGGACTTGAGGGTCACGACGGCCTTCTTCCAGGCGGGGGTATGGCCGGGACGGCCGAACACGCGCCGGCGCTTGGCCGGCATCGAGACGATGTTCACCGCCTCGACCTTGACCGAGAACAGGGTCTCGACGGCCTTGCGCACCTCGACCTTGTTGGCCTTCTTGTGCACTTCGAAGGTGTATTGGTTGCGCGCTTCCTGGGCGCCGGCCGACTTCTCGGTGACGACCGGACGGCGCACGATGTCGTAGTACTGCTGCGGGTTGGCCATCTCAGGACTCCTTCTTGGCGAAGCGCTGCTCGAGGGACTCGAAGGCAGCCGGCGTCAGCACCAGGTAGCGCCGCAGCAACACCTGGCGGGCGTTGAGGTCGTCGAGGCGCGCGACGTCGACCAGCGGCACGTTGCGCAGCGACTTGTAGACGACATCGTCCTTGGTCGCGGTGACCACGGTGGCACTCTTCTGCATGCCGAGCTGCGACAGGATCGCGAACGCCGACTTGGTGCTCGGCGCCTCGCTCGGCCAACCGTCCGCGATCGCGACCTCGCCGTCGCGGAACTTGGTGAAGATGGCGTTGCGCAGGGCGACCCGGCGCGCCTTCTTCGGCATGTGGTAGCTGTGGTCGCGCGGCGCCGGCGGGTGGATCCGACCACCACCGCGCCACACCGGCGACTTGGTCGTGCCCATGCGGGCGCGACCAGTGTGCTTTTGCGGGTAGAGCTTCTTGTTGCCCCCGCGCACCATCGACCGGGTCTTGGCCTGCACGGTGCCCTGCCGCTGGTTCGCCTCGTACATCACGACGGCGTCCTTGAGCGTGCGTCCGAGCACCTTGACGCCGAACGCGCCGGCGTCGACGTCCTTCGTCGCCACCTTGCCGCCTTCGATTACCTTGACCTCGACCATGGGTTCGTCTCCTTCGGATCAGCGCGCCGGATCAGCAGGCCTTGATGCGGATGTCCACGCCGGCGGGCATGTTGAGCTTGCTCAGCGCGTCGACGGTCTTGGTCGTCGGCTCCGAGATGTAGATCAGGCGCTTGTGGGTGCGCACCTCGAACTGCTCACGGCTCTTCTTGTCCACGTGCGGCGAACGCAACACCGTGTAGCGCTCGATGCGCGTCGGCAGCGGCACCGGGCCCGAAACGCGGGCACCCGTGCGCTTGCTCGTCTCGACGATGTCGAGGGAAGCCTGATCGAGGGCCTCGTGGTCGTAGGCCTCCATCCGGATCTGGATACGCTCTTGCATGACAGTGGGCGACGGACGAGCCGTTCGGGGCGAACCCAGACGACGGTCCGGTAAAGGGTTGTGGCAGTACTGCGGGGTCTTTGCGCCGACGCGGCCACCGGGCTCTGTCGTCGCAAGTTGCTGCGTGGCAAGGGGTTACACTCTCAGGTGTGCTCCCTGGAACGCAGAGGGGCGGACACTGTAGCGAGCGTGCAGGAGCCGGTCAACCTTGGGCGCGGACATTTTCTGCGTCAGACGTCCGACGGCACCGTCACCCGGGGCCGTTCGCCGCAGCCCCGGGCACGGCAAAGCCCGCGGGCCGCATCGACACCTGCCCCAGCCCCTTGCTGATCGAGCGCAAGCGAGTGACGTAGCCGAGCATGCGCGCGAGCGGAGCGCGCCCGGTCAGCCGCGCCCCGAGGCGGCCCGCCGCGACCCCCTCGACTTCGGCTTGGCGCGCCCGCAGATCGGCCAACACCGCGTTGGAACTGCCCGTGGGCGCCAACACCTCGAAGGCCACCCACGGCTCGAGTTCGACCAGCCCGGCCGCCGCGAGCGCGTTCTCGAACGCCTTGCTGGCCGCCTGCTCGACCAGCACCTCGACACCGGCCTCCCCCGCCACCGCCCGCAGGTGCAGAGTGGCGTCGTGCAGAGGGCCGGCGTGCAGACCGGCGAGCGCGCGATGGCGCAGCTCGCCCATCGCGGTCTGCGCGATCGCGCCGCCGACCTCGTCGACCACCGCGGCCGGGCCGCCGTCCGGCTGCGGGGCAACGGCCACTTCGCAGCGTGCCGTGCGCTCGCTCCCGGCGACCAGCGCCCGCACCTCGGCGGAGCCGGTCGCCCGCCTGGTGACGGTCTCGCGCCGGTCGACGCGCGGCTTCGAGACCCGAAACCCGACACCGACGCGCGCGCGCACCAGGTCGGCGGTGATCTCCAGGTGCAGCTCGCCCATGCCGCGCACGACGATGCGGTCGCGCTCGCGCGCAACTCGCAGGGTCGGGTCGTCGACCGCGAGCATCTGCACCGCTTGGTACAGGCGCGCGGCGTCCTCGGCGCGGTCGGGCTCGAAGGTGACCGCGAGCACCGGCGACGGAAACCTCGGCGAGGGCAGCACGGCCACGTCGCGGGGGTCGCAGACGGTGTCGCCGGTGCGCCAACCGTGCTCCCCCGGCACCACGACGATCTCGCCGGGTCCGGCGCTGGCGACGGCTTCCGGCCGGTCGCCGCGCACGCACCACAGCTCGGCGGCCTCGTTCGCCGGCAGTTCGGGTTTCTGGCCGCGCGCGAGGGCGGCGCCGGCGACGAGGCGGCCGCGCACGACCCGCAGATAGTTCCAGACCCGGTCCAGGTGCTGCACCTTGAACACCAGGGCACAGGCCGGCCCGGCCGGATCGCCGGCACCGGGCAGCGCCCAGATGCCGCGCGCGGGCAACTCGGAGACCGCCGGCAGGAAGCAGACCAACGCATCGAGCAACCAGTCGATGCCGCGGTTGTAGAGCGCCGCCCCGCCGAGCACCGGCACCACCTCGCCACGCAAGAACGCCGCCCGCAATGCCGCGCGCAGCCGTTCGGCAGCGACGCCGCGACCGGCGACGACCTCGGCCATGACCTGTTCGTCGTGATCCGCGGCGACCTCCACCAGCCGCTCGTGGGCGGCCAGCAGCTCGGCCTTGAGCCCGGGCACGAGTTCCGCTGCGGGGCGGCCTTCGAACCACTGCACCGCGCCGGTCAGCGCATCGCCGAGCCCGGCAAAGCGCCCGCTTTCGTCGTGCAGCGGCACGACCATGGCCACGGCCGTGCACTCGAGCTGCTCTGCAACCTCAGCGAGCACCCCCGGAAAGTCGGCGCCGGCGCGGTCGAGCTTGTTGACGAACACCAACCGAGGCAGGCCGGCTGCGACCGTCTGCCGCCAGACGGCGCGCGTCTGCGATTCGACGCCGCGCACGGCATCGACGAGCACGACCACGCCGTCGATGACCCGGAGGCAGCGTTCGACCTCGGCGACGAAGTCGACGTGCCCGGGCGTGTCCACCACCTGCAGCGTGTGCTCCCCCCAGCCGACGCGGGTCGCGGCCGCGGTGATCGAAATGCCGCGCGAACGCTCGGCGGGCAGGAAGTCCATCGCCGCGGTGCCCTCGTCGACGCTGCCGACCCAACTCTGCGCACCCGTGTCGAACAGGATGCGTTCGGTGAGGGTCGTCTTGCCCGCGTCGATGTGGGCGACGATGCCGAACGTGCGCAGCCGGTCCATGGGGTTACCGAACGTAGCCCGGACCCGCCGCGAAGTCGTGCACCGCCGAGCGTTGGCGCAGCACCCTGGCCGCCGCGCGCAAGCGGCCGGCTACATGCCCATCGGGCGCGGACCGGCGCCCTGGGTGATGCCGCGCATCTGCATCTTCAGGTCGTCGGGGTTGTCGGACGCGGCCAGCGCGTCCTCGAGGCTGATGTTCCCGGCCTGGAACAGGCGGATCAGCGACTGGTTGAACGTCATCGTGCCGTAGTAGCTGCCCTCCGCCAGCGCCTTCGGCAACATGCGGGTCTCGCCCTTCTCGAGCAGCTCGCGCACGGTCGGCGTATTGATCAGCAACTCGACCGCCGGCACCATCGAGGTGCCGTCCTTGTTCTTGATCAGGCGCAGCGAGCAGACGCCCGCCAGGTTCAGGGCGAGCTGCAGCCGGACCAGGTCGTGCTGGTGCGGCGGGAAGAACGTGATGATGCGTTCGACGGTCTGCACGGCGTTGACCGTGTGCAGGGTCGAGAACACCAGGTGGCCGGTCTCGGCCGCGGAGATCGCCGCCGACACGGTCTCGGCATCGCGCATCTCGCCGATCAGGATCACGTCCGGCGACTGGCGCACCGCCTGGCGCAGTGCCTGCGGGAAGTCGCTGACATCGGTGCCGATCTCACGCTGGTTGACGATCGAACGCTTGTCCTCGAAGCGGAACTCGACCGGATCCTCGACCGTGATGATGTGCTTGTTCATCGTCCGGTTGACGTATTCCAGCATCGACGCCAGCGTCGTCGACTTGCCGGAACCGGCGATGCCGGTCGCGAGCACCAGACCGCGTTTCAGCGACGCGAGCCGCTTCAGCGGTTCGATCGGCAGATTGAGGTCCTTGAACGACGGGATCTCGCTCTTGATCGAGCGGAAGACGAGCCCCTGCTCGCCGCACTGGTGGAAGGCGTTGCAGCGGAAACGGCCGACGCCGGGCAACGACACCGCCGAATCGGTTGCACCGTTCTGCTCGAACTCCCGGCGACCGTAGTCGCTGAGCACTTCGTCGACGTAGCTGCGCACCAGCTCGGCCGGCAGCGGCTGATCGCCGAGGAAGCGGATCACGCCGGCGACCCGCACCGCCGGGCAGCCGTTGGCCTTCAGCACCAAGTCGGAGGCGTTCTCCTTGACCATGATGCGCAGGAAGTCACGCAACTTGGGCATGCGGCTGGCGGGCGAAGCGGGTGGCGGGGTGTGCGGCGTCGACAAGGCGGAGTCCTCCACCGCTTGTATCGGCAGGGGGCCGCGCCGCGCGAGAGCCGCAAGAGGGCGCTTCGTCTCAGCCGCGCGGAAGCTCCGACAGCAGCGACCAGACGGCGGCGCGAAGCTCCGCCAGGCCCTGGCCGGTCGCACTCGACACCGGCAGCACCGGCTCGCGGATCGCCGTCGCCAGCGCCTGCGCCCGCGCCCGGCAGTCGTCGTCCTCGACCTTGGTCGCGACCACGATCGACGGCCGGCCGGCCAGTTCGCGGGAGTAGTTCTCGATCTCCCGACGCAGCATGCGGAACGCCTGCTCCGGCGGATCGAGCGGCACGGCGCTGCAGTCGACCAGATGCAGCAGGAGACGGGTGCGTTCGATGTGCTTGAGGAACCGGTCGCCGAGCCCCCGGCCCTCGCTCGCCCCCTCGATCAGCCCGGGGATGTCGGCGATGACGAACGTCGTCTCGCCCGGCCCCTGCGCGATGCCGAGCGACGGCTCCAGAGTGGTGAACGGATAGTCGGCGATCTTCGGCCGCGCCTTGGTCAGCGTCGACAGCAGGGTCGACTTGCCGGCGTTCGGCAGACCGAGCAGTCCGACGTCGGCGATCAGCTTCAGACTGAGCCGGATCTTGCGCTGCTCGCCGTCGCGACCGCGCTCCGCCTTGCGCGGCGTGCGGTTGATGGCGCTCTTGAAGTGCACGTTGCCGCGGCCGCCGAAGCCGCCGCGCGCAACCACCCACGGCTCGTCGGGCGTGGCGAGGTCCTGCAGCAGGTTGCCGCGCTCGGCGTCGAGCACCTGGGTGCCGACCGGCACCTCGATCGTGAGATCCTCGGCGCTCTTGCCGAAGCACTCCTTCGGGCCGCCTTGCATGCCGTTCGGCGCCGCGAACACTCCGCGACCACTCAGGTGGTAGAGCGTGTTGACGTGCGTCGTCGGCAACAGCACGACGTCGCCACCGTCCCCGCCGTCGCCACCATCGGGGCCACCCTTGATGGTGTTCTTGTCGCGCAGGAACGAAATGCAGCCGTCGCCGCCTTTGCCGGCGCGGACGGTGATGACCAGCTCGTCGACGAACATCGTATTCTGCCGCGCGAGCGCCTGCGGAATCCGGCCCGCGGCCGGCCCGACAGGTCGATGGATCAGTTGGCCGCCGGATCGGCGACGTCGACGTGCACGCGACGGTTCGACTGGAACCGCACCACGCCCTCGGCGACCGCGAACAGCGAATCGTCGTTGGCTCGGCGCACGTTGCGCCCCGGCAGGAACTTCGTGCCGCACTGGCGCACGATGATCGAGCCGGCGGTGACGCGCTGGCCGCCGTAGGCCTTCACGCCGCGGTGCTGCGGATTGGAGTCGCGGCCGTTCTGGGTCGAGCCCTGTCCCTTCTTGTGTGCCATTGGTCTTGTCTCGCTAACGGTTGGGGATCAGCCGTTGATCGCCTCGATCTGCACCATCGTGTACTGGGCGCGGAAGCCGGTGCGCTTGCGGTGGTTCTTGCGCCGCCGGAACTTGCCGATCACGACCTTCGGCCCCTTGACGTGCCGCAGGACCTTGGCGGTCACGCTGGCGCCATCGACGAACGGCGTGCCGACCTTGCCGGCCGCCGAACCGTCGCCCCCCACCGCACACACCTTGTCGAAGGTCAGCGTGTCACCTTCGTTGGCGTCGCTGCGCAGGTGGATCTTGATTCTGTCGCCCTGGGCGACCCGGTACTGCTGGTTGCGATCGTCGAGGACGGCGTACATGGAGCTCAGTCGGGGTTGGAAGGGCCGAGCAGCATAGCCAGCCGACCCGCCGAGTCAAGCGCCGCGCGGACTTCGACCGGAACTCGCGCGGGATCCGGGCCAGGGTGCCGGCGGGCCAGGGCGCCGGCGTGATGGCGCACTCGCCCAGGATGGCCCGATCTACGCCTTGACGCCGAGCCCGGCCGGGATCGCGACCCGCGCTTCCTGACCATCGCCGGTCAGGAAGCGGTAGTGCACGACGTCGATCGGGTAGCTCTGCTCGGGGCGGAACAGCACCGACTTGCCGACCGCGTCTTCCAGTTCGAGCACCGCGCGGCGCTTGTAGTTGACCAAGTAGTCGGAGACCGAGGGGGCCACGAACACCTGCAACATCGAATACCCCTTCAGGTGGGTCAGCGCGCGCACCTCGCGCAGCACGCTCAGCGCCTTCGATTGCACCGTGCGCGACCAGCCGGCACCGTGGCAATGCGGGCACTGCATGAACACGGTGCGCTTGAGGCCGGGGCCGACGCGTTGGCGGGTGATCTCCATCATCCCGAACGGCGAGATGCGTCCGACCTTGATACGAGCGCGATCCCCGCGCAGCGCCTCGATCATCTTGCGCTCGACGCCGCGGCGGTGCTTCTCGTGGTTCATGTCGATGAAGTCGATGATGATCAACCCACCGAGGTCGCGCAGACGGAGCTGCCGCACGATCTCCGGGATCGCCTCGAGATTGGTCCGGTAGGCGGTCTCGTCGCTGCCCTGACCTCCGGCCTTGTACTTGCCCGAGTTGACGTCGATCGCGACCAGCGCCTCGGCCTGGTCGATGACGATCGACGCGCCGTTGGCGATGTCGACCTTCGGCTGGTAGAGTTCCTCGACGTCCTTCTCGATGCCGAACGAGTGGAACAGCGGCGTCGTCACCGTGTGCTGCTTGATGCGGTCGGACATCAGCGGCATCAGCTTCTCGGCGAAATCCTTGATACGGATGAACACGTCCTCGCTGTCGACGACCACGTCGGCGATGTCGGGGGTGAACTGGTCGCGCATCGCCTTCAAGACCAGGTCGGATTCCTGGTAGAGCAGCGCCGGCGCCTTGGTGACCTTCAGCCGCTGGGCGACCATCTCCCAGATCTTGTTGAGGTAGTCGCGGTCGCGCTGGATGTCCTCGAGGCTCTTGTTGACTCCGGCGGTGCGCACGATGAAGCCGATGCCGCCGGCACCGGTTTCGTCGAGCTCCTTGACGATGCGCTTGAGGCGCCGCCGCTCCTTCTTGTCCTCGATCTTGCGCGACACGCCACACTTCGGCAGCGACGGCATCAGCACCAGGCTGCGACCGGGCAGCGACACGTAGGTGGTCAGCGTCGGCCCCTTGGTGCCGATGCCCTCCTTGGTGATCTGCACCACGACCTCCTGCCCCTTCTTGAGCAGTTGGTCGATGGTCGGGCGGCCGGCGCGGGGGGAACGGCGGTCCCCCTGGTCGCGCGCCTTCCGGTCCTTCTTGCCGCCGCGCCGTGACCGCTTCTTGCGGGCCGGCTCCCTTGCCGCCGGTGCGTCGGCGTCTTCGCCCGCCTGCTCGGGCGCCGCCGCAGCGCCGGCCGACGCCTCGGCACCATCCGCGGCATCGCCCTCGACGGGTTTTTCCTCGTCGGCCTTCGGTTTGCGCGCGCGCCGCGCCCGCTTCTTGCGAGCCGGCTTCTTTTCCGCCGGCGCATCGACGCCTTCCGCGGAATCCTCGGTGGCATCCCCATCGGGGTCGGCGGCCATCGCCAGCGGCTTTTCATCATCCAGGCCGTCGCCGAAACCGAGGTCGTTGCCCGGCTCCCCATCGTCGGGATCGTCGGGATCGTCGTCGGCCGGAGCCTCTTCGTCAGGAACGTCCGGATCCTCGTCGGCTGCTACGACCACGTCGTCGACCGGCTCGATGTCGTCCGCAACGTCCCCGCCGTCGGATTCCTCCTCGGGCGCGGGCGTGGGCGCATCCTCGCCGTCGTCTTCCTCATCGTCCGACAGCGCCTGCTGCATCGACTCCGGCCCGTCGTCGACGTCGACGCGCGCGCGCCCCTCGATCACGTCATCGAGGCGGAAGTCGTCACGGCCGTAGGCCGGCAGCACGTCGGAGACGTGTAGGAAGCCGTTGACGCGACCACCGAACGCGACGAACGCAGCGCCGATGGATGGCTCGATGTTGACGACCTTGCCCTTGTAGATGTTACCGAGATAGGCCTCTCGGTTGGCCAGCTCGACGTGCAGCTCCTGCAGCACGCCATCCTCCACCACCGCGATCCGGCTCTCTTCCGGATCGATGGCGTTGATCAGCATCCTCTTCACGGGGGTCCTTCGCTGGACAGTCGCCGGTGACGGCGACCCCCTGGGTGTTCCGCGCACCGGTGGAAAACGTGTGGCGGGTCGGAATCCGCGAATCGCGGTCGGACCTCACGCCAGGCACGCCACCGGCAGGAACGGCAACCAGGGTGGGAAACGGGAATCCACGCCGGGCCGCACTTGGTGACACACCTGGGCGAACCTCGCGCCGGGAGGCGCAAAGTGGCTGCCTGCAGTGGGTCAGGACGACGGGCATGGGGTAGTCGGGGAATCCGCGGCGGAGCGCCGGTGCGGCGCAGCTCCATCGCCGTGCCTGCCCACCTGGGCAGGCGCGCGGATCGTAGCGTCCCAAGCGCGTTCGCTCAACGACGAGTCGGCGGTGCGCGGGGCTCGACCGGTGGTCGCGCATGCGTTCCTCGAGGATGCGCTGCATCGCGTCGGTCATGTCGTCC
>DRKG01000288.1 GCA_011051855.1 bacterium
GCCAAGTCCGCGCGCCGCACCCTGCGGTTGTTGCACAAGGTCGTGCCGTTGCGCGATTGCGCCGACGCCGTGTTCCACAACCGCACGCGGCCGTGCATCAAGCACCAGATCGGGCGCTGCCCGGCGCCCTGTGTCGATCTGGTCACACGCGCTGCATACGACCGGCTGCTCGACGAGGCGCTACGCCTGCTGCGCGGGGACATCGGGCCGGTGGTCAAGTCGCTGCAACAGCGCATGGCGGCAGCCGCCGAGGCGCTCGAGTTCGAGCGGGCGCAGGCGTTGAAGGAGCAGTTGCAGGCGCTGCAGAGCGTCGCCGAACGGCAGCACGTGGTCGCGCGCGCCGGCGACGAAGACGCCATCGGCTTGTTCCGCCGCGGCGACGAGGTCACGGTCGCGTTCCTGCAGTTCCGCGGTGGCGCGCTCGAGCACTGCCGGCGGCACACGCTCACCAGCGAGCTGCCCGACGACCTGTTGCTCGCCGACGTGCTGGCGCGGCTCTACGAGGGCGATCGCTTCGTGCCGCGGGCGTTGCTGGTGCCGACGTTGCCGGCCGAACCGGCGATCCTGCGCCAGTGGCTGGCCGACAAGCGCAACGGCAGCGTCGAACTGCACGTGCCCAGGCGCGGCGACCGGCTAAGGCACCTGCAACTCGCCCAGCAGAACGCGCGGCTCGGCGACGAGGCCGAAGTCGACGCGGCCGCGCGGCGCCGGCAGGCGGGGGCACGGCTCGGGCAGTTGCTCGGTCTCGACGACGTGCCGGAGCGGCTGCACTGTCTCGACGTGTCGACGATCCAGGGCACCAACACGGTGGCCTCGCGCGTCTGCTTCGTCGCGGGCGAACCGCACAAGGCGCAATACCGCCGCTTCCGGATTTCGGCGGAGCACGCCGGCGACGACTTCTCGGCGATGGCCGAGGCGGTGCGCCGCAGCCTGTTGCTGTGCCTCGAACGGGACGACGAGGAGTTGCCGGACCTGCTGGTCGTCGACGGCGGCCGCGGCCAGTTGGCGGCCGCCGTGCGCGCCGTCGACGAGCTCGGCATGACTGGGGAACTGCGCTTGTGCGGCCTCGCCAAGAGTCGCCTGAAGGGAGTCGGCGACGCGCGCGTCGAGAGTGGCGAACGCCTGTTCTTGCCCGATGCGGACCGTGCTCTCGCGCTTGCCACCGACGCGCCCGAGACGTTGCTGGTGGCGGCGCTGCGTGATGAAGCGCACCGGTTCGCGATCACCTACCACCGCAAGCAGCGTTCCCGCATCACCAGCGAGCTCGATGCCATTCCGGGTGTCGGGCCGACCCGACGCAAAGCGCTGCTACGGCGGTTCGGTTCGCTGAGCGGGCTGCGCAGGGCGTCGTTCGACGAGCTGCTCGCGCTGCCGGGCTTGCCGCGATCCGTCGCCGAAGCCGTCTACCGGTGGTCGTCGCGACCCGCGGACGGCTCCACCGACGGCGATGCGCCCTTGCCGAAGTGATCGATCGGCAGGCGGTTCGCCTCGCTGTAGGACTCCGGAGTCGGCCCCTGCACGCCCAGCGCGGCGCGGTTCCCGTGGCGAGGCTGGATCTCGAGCAGCAGCACCAGGTGCCCGTCGTAGCGGACCGGCTTGGGGAAGTAGCGGAAGGACGATCGGATGGTGCGACCGTCGGCGAGCCGCACTGTTTCGGTGGCATCCTCCCCGGGCAGCAGCAGCGCGTCGTCCGGCAGGTTGCCGTGGGCGAACAGCTCGGCGAGGTCGACGGGCCAGCGGCCGTGTTGGTCGCGGAATGCCTGGAACACCGCCCACACCGGTGCCAGGCGATGGCGGGCGTAGTGGAACGCGACCATGTCGGAGGTCCAGTCGTGCAGCGACGGAGCGATCATCGGTGCCCAGGCCATCGCCAACGCGGTGAGCTCCGGGCCGCCGAAGGTGCCGAAGTGGGCGAGTGTGTAGCGGTCGCCGTTGCAGCGCAGCACACCGCGACTGTGGCCGCAGTAGGCGGCGACGACCTCCGGTTCCGGCATCTCCCGGCGGCGCGCGCTACCGGGCAGAGTGGCGCCGACGGTTCGTTCGTAGAGCGGCAGCCACAGCTCGTAGAGGGTTTCGTACAGGCGCGCTTCCGCGACTCGCAGTTCGAGGTTCGGCACGATCTCACCCTGGCCGGGCGGCAAGGGTGCGTCGCCAACGGGCATCGCGACCGCGCCCGCGTCGCGGCACTGCAGCAGCGCACGCAGGCTGCGGGCGGTCTCGGCGAGGTAGACGGTGTCGTCGATGTGGCAGAGGGCCGGATGGAGCGCCGGCGGCAGGTCGGGGAGCTGGACGACCGTGCAGGCGATGCCGTCGATCCGGATCTGCTTCGTCGGCAGGACCTCGATCACCCATTCCCGTAGCAGCGCGTCCAACGCGTCCGGGTCGGCGACGCCTGCGGTGACGAACAGGCCTGGGATCAGATTGCCGGGAGGCGGCGTGGTGCAGCCGATGGCGATGCCGCCGTCGAAGGCCTTGGCGATCGCCGCCAGCAGCTCGGCCGGCGGTGCCTTGGGCCGGGGAACGTTGTCGAAGGCCGTGCACAGAATCTCGAGGTCGATGGATGCGCGGATCTGCGCCAGGGCACCGTCGGGCAGGGCCTGCGGCGGCGGTTCGGCCTTGCCGCGCAGTAGGGCGCCGATCAATCCGCCGGGTTCGCCGTCGGTGGTGATCGTCAGTTCGTCGAGCACCAAGCCGTCGACGAAGCCGAGGCGCCACTGCAGGCTCTGCAGCGCGTCGAGGCCCAGGGTCGCGAACTCCCACGGTGTTCCGCCGCGGTTCGCGAAGGCGGCGGCGATGCCTTCCAGGTCGACCGTCAGGGCGGCTTCGGCGCGCTCGGCGGGCGGGGCCGGCGGGAGTTGCTCGAGAGGCTCCAGTTCGCCGCTGCCGTAGACGAACGTTCCGGGCAGGTGCCCCAACCAGCGGTGCTGCCGGACGTCGGCGAGGAACGGTTGCAGGTCCTCGTCGGCGGGGGGCGAGAACAGGTCGACGGGAAAGCCGCCGATCCTGGCGTCGGGGTCGCGTCGCAGGAAGGGCGACTTGCGCAGTTGCGCGATCTCGAGCTCGAACGTGCGCGTCCAACGCCCTTCGTAGCGCGGCAGGCATGAGATCGCCGCGGCCACGCTCTGTTGCCGCACGGACGTCCCGAGCGAGGCCCACAGGAGCTCGGTGCGATCGACCTGCGCAAGCCCGAAGTGCAGCAGATCGAACGGGTCGGGTTCGCAGGAATAGACCTGCGCTGCTCGCCATGGTTCGAGGTCCAGTTGTACCTGCAGGGCGGCGAGGCGCACCGCGTGCCGGCGCAGCAGCCGCCGGCGCTGCTGCTCGACCAGCTTGTCGATCAGCGGGCGCACTTCGGCGTCCTGGCACAGCCGGCCGATCCGGGATTCCGGCCACTGGGCGAGCAGCTCCTGCACGCGATAGGCGCCGAAGCGCACGAGCGGGCGTGAGAACACCTGGAAGGCGGGGCCCTGCGCCGGGATCGCGGCCACCGAGAGCAGGGCCAGGCCGGCGGCAATAGGCAGGAACGGAGCGGCGGGACGGATCGGGTGCTTCATCGAACGTCCGGCATCGGCGGCCCGCAGCGATTATTCGCCGTCGATCGGATCGCCACCGCCGGTCGGGATGCCGTCCGGGAGTCGTGCGACCCGGACGCGCTCGGCGCGGCGGTTGTTCGCCTTGGTGACCTCGAAGCGGTGGCCGGCGACGTCGACGTGGTCGCCGGCCTGCGGCACCGCACCGAGTCGTTCGGCCAAGAAACCCGACAGCGACTTCGCCTCGGCTTCGATGCCGGCGATGCCGAGCTTGCGGAACACGTCGGCGACCTCGGCGATGCCGCTGCACATCAGGGAACCGTCCGGGCGTTCCAGGATCTCGCTCTCGTCGACATCGAACTCGTCCTCGATTTCGCCGACGATCTCCTCGAGCACGTCTTCGAGCGTGATGATGCCTTGGGTCGACCCGTATTCGTCGACGACGATCGCCAGGTGGCGCTTGCCGAGCTGAAAC
>DRKG01000289.1 GCA_011051855.1 bacterium
CCCGCAGGTCGACCTTGAGGAAGTCGTCGATGGTGATCTCGTCGGCGAGCGGTTCCTTGGCGAGCGTCGGACTCGTCGGCGTCGGTTCTTCGGGGGTGAACATCGCTTCGACCTTGGCCGCGTCGACGCGCGCCATCATGTGGGTGAACTTCTGCACGCGGCGGCCGGTCAGCGGAGTCTGCGCCAGCGACCAGTCGTCGATGGTGTGGCCGAGCAGTTCGCCGGCCTTGCGGCTCAGCTCGGGCACGACCGGGGTCAGGTAGACCATGATCTGGTGGAACAGGTTGAGCACCACCGTGCAGCAGTCCTGCAGTTGGCCGGCCTTGTCCGGATCCTTGCGTAGCTTCCAGGGCGCTGCCCGTTCGACATACTCGTTGGCGGCGTCCGCCAGCGTCATGATCAGCCGGGTCGCTTCGCGGTAGTCGCACGCCTCGTAGGCGCGGGCGATGTCGTCGGCCATCGCGGCGGCCTTTGCGAACAGCCCGCCGTCGTCGGGATACTCGGCCGACAGCCCGACATCGGCGACGAACTTGGCCGACCGGCTGGCCAGGTTCACGACGCGGCCCACGAGGTCGCTGTTGACCTTGCCGACGAACTCGGCGGTCTGGAAGTCCAGGTCGTCGATCTTCGGGCCGAGCTTCGCGGCGTAGTAGTAACGCAGCCATTCCGGCTCGAGATGCTCGAGGTAGCGGGTGGCGTTCACGAAGGTGCCGCGCGACTTCGACATCTTCTCGCCGTTGACCTTCAGGAAGCCGTGGATGTGCACGCGCCGAGGCAGGCTGTAACCGGCGGTGTGCAGCATCGCCGGCCAGAACAGCGTGTGGAAGTAGGTGATGTCCTTGCCGAGGAAGTGCACCACCTCGGTCGCGTCGCTGCGCCACCAATCGTCGGCGTTGCCGCCGTGCTCGGCGCACCACTCGACGGTGCTGGCGATGTAGCCCAGCGGGGCGTCGAACCAGACGAACCAGTAGTTGCCGGGATGGTCGGGGATCTCGAAGCCGAAGTAGGGGGCCGGCCGCGAAACGTCCCAGTCCTGCAGCGGCTTGTCGAGGAAGTGTCCTTGCAGGTAGTTGGCGACCTCTTCCTGCAGGGCGCCGCTCTCCCGGATCCACTTGGTCAAGAACGGCTGCAGCGTGTCGAGGCGCACGAAGAACTGCCGGGAGTCGCGCAGCTCCGGCTTGGCACCGCTGAACACCGACTTCGGGTCGATCAGGTCGGTGGCGCTGTAGGTGCTGCCGCAGGCCTCGCAGGCGTCGCCGTACTGGTCGGGCGTCTTGCAGTGCGGGCAGGTTCCCTTGATGAAGCGGTCGGCGAGGAACATCTGCTTCTCCGGGTCGAACGGCCGCGGCACGACCTTCTCGACCACCAGGTCCTGCGCCAGCAGCTTCGCCCAGACCTCGTGCGCCACCTTGCGATTGGCGTCGCTGTTGGTCGAGCCGTAGTGGTCGAACGAGATGCCGAACGCGGCGAAGTCGCGCTGGTGTGCCGACGACATGTCGGCGATCAGTTGCTCCGGGGTGCGCCCTTCGTTCTCGGCGCGGATCATGATCGCGGTGCCGTGGGTGTCGTCGGCGCACATGTAGGCGACCTGGTGGCCGCGCAACCGCTGGAAGCGCACCCAGATGTCGGTCTGCACGTATTCGACCAGGTGGCCGAGGTGGATGTGGCCGTTGGCGTAGGGCAGCGCGCTGGTGACCAGGATCCGGCGGGTCGGGCTCTCGCTCATGGGGGAGAAGGGTGTACCGCCTCGCGGGCCCGGTTCCCACCCGGGCGTCGGCGCTGGCCCCGTTGGGTGCTGGTGGTCCGGGCGGGTGCCGCGTAGCGTGGCCGCGGACCATGCGCAGCAGGCGGCCGGATCGACTGCAGATCTTCGGAGAGCGATGTTCGGGCACCAACTACGTCGCCCAGTTGCTGCGCCGGAACCTGCGCGTGTCGCTGACCGACGAATACGGCTGGAAGCACGGCTTCAGCGAGCGTGTGGTCGACGACCCCGGCTGTGCCTTCGTGGTCGTCGTGCGCGACCCATTCGACTGGGTGCAGAGTCTGCACCGCCGGCCGTGGCACGCGGCCGCCTCGCTGCGCGACTGCAGCCTGGCGCAGTTCGTGCGCACGCCGTGGGTGTGCGAGTGGGGGCGCGACATGGAACTGCCCGCCGACGATCCGCGGATCGGAGCAGAGATGCGGCACGAACGCGATCCCGCTACCGGCGAGCCGTTCGCCAACGTCATGCGGCTGCGGATCGGCAAGCTGCGCGACTGGCTGACGCTGGCGGAGCGCGTGCGCCACTTCGCGTGGGTGCGCTACGAAGACGCGGTCTCTGACGAGCGCGGCGTCGTGCGGCGGCTGGCCGACGAACTCGACTGCCGGCGTCGCTGGCCGTGGCACCGTCCGGTTCGCACGTTCAAGGGCGGGCGCGAGCGGTTCGTCCGGCGCGAATACGGGGAGTTGCCGCCGGCCGAACGGTCCTGGATCGCGAGGGAGCTGGACGCCGAGCTCGAGCGCAGCCTCGGCTATGCACTCGATTGATCGGCACCAGTCCGAGCAGGTTCAGGAAGGGCACTCCCGCCGCGATCTGCAGACCGAGGCCGGTGCCGAGCGCCCGCCACGGGTTGCGCCGGATCGCCTGCAGCCGTTGCGGCAGGGCGAAGCCGCGCACCGCGAGCGGTGGCTGCAGCCAGACGATGGCCGCCAGGGCGGCGCCGAGCCCGCGCACTACGTCGAGCAGCGCGTTCCGGCGGCCGATGCGCAGCGGGCCACGCTTGCCGAGCATCGTGCCGTTGCCGGCGCAGACCGTGCACGGCGCCGTCGGGCGGGCGTAGCCGCAGCAGGGGCACCTCGAATCGGGGGCGATCGGCGTCACTTTCCTCGGTGGTTCCGTTTCTTCGGCGGCTGCGTGGCTCTATCCTGTTTGCCCCCGTAATCGGCACCAGAACATGAGCGATCCGTACAAGGCCCTCGACTTCTACAACGTAGACGAACTCTATACCGAAGAGGAACGCATGATCCGCGACACCGTGCGGTCGTGGGTTTCGGACCGGTTCATGCCGGTCATCGAGGAGCACAATCGTGCGGGCACGTTCCCGACCGATCTGATCCCCGAGCTCGGCGAAATGGGCGTCTACGGCGCCAGCCTGACCGGCTACGGCTGCGCCGGCCTGTCGGGTGTCGCCAGCGGCTTGATCTGCCAGGAACTCGAGCGCGGCGACTCCGGCCTGCGCTCGTTCGTCAGCGTGCAGGGCTCGTTGTGCATGTATCCGATCTGGGCGTACGGCTCCGACGAACAGAAGGAACGCTACCTACCGAAGATGGCGACCGGCGAACGGATCGGCTGCTTCGGTCTGACCGAGGCCGATTTCGGCAGCAACCCCGGTGGCATGCTGACGAAGGCCGTCGAGGACGGGGACCACTACGTGCTGAACGGCAGCAAGTACTGGATCACCAACGGCAGCCAGGCCCACGTCGCGATCGTCTGGGCGAAGCTCGACGGCGTCGTGCGCGGCTTCCTCGTCGACACCGACACGCCCGGTTTCCAGGGCAAGGGCATCAAGAACAAGTTCTCACTGCGCGCGTCCGACACGTCGGAATTGGTGCTCGAGGACGTGCGCATTCCGAAGTCGCAGATCCTGCCCGGTGTCGAAGGCCTCAAGGGGCCGCTGAGCTGCCTGACGCAGGCCCGCTACGGCATCGCGTTCGGTGCGATCGGCGCCGCCCAGGCCGCCTACGACGAAGCGTGCCGCTACAGTCAGATGCGCATCATGTTCGACAAGCCGATCGGCCGCTACCAACTGGTGCAGAACAAGCTCGTCTGGATGGCGAACGAGATCACCAAGGCGCAGTTGATGTGCTGGAAGCTCGGCAAGATGAAGGACGCCGGCACGATGCAGCACTACCACGTGTCGATGGCCAAGCGCAATTCGTGCTGGATGGCGCTCGAATGCTGCCGCCTCGGCCGCGACATCCTCGGCGCGAACGGCATCACCGACGAGTACCAGATGATGCGCCACATGTGCAACCTCGAGTCGGTGATCACCTACGAGGGCACCCACGACATCCACACGCTGATCATCGGGCGGCAGTTGACCGGCCTCGACGCGATCATGTAGCGGAAACCCCAATGGGAAGGCCGGTCGGCGGTTACTTGCCGGCAATCGGGGCTATAGGGGGCGAGGAGTCAGCTCTCATGATTCGCCTTCGATCTCTCGTGTGCGCCGGCCTGCCCGCAGTGCTCGGCGCGTTCGTGTTCGTTCCCCAGGCCGCCGCGCAATGCCAGAACCCATGGCCCGATGTGCTTGGGGTTCCGGGGCCGAACGGTACCGTCAGCGAGTTGCTGGTGTTCGATCCCGATGGGGCGGGGCCTCTCGGCGAGCGGGTGCTGGCTTCCGGCGCGTTCACGGTAGCGGGCCGCGTGTCCGCCGAGCGGCTGGC
>DRKG01000290.1 GCA_011051855.1 bacterium
GGCCGAGCTGCGCGACCTGCTTCGCAACCAGAAGGGTCTGCCCGACAACACGGTGCGCGACCGCATCGCCGGCCTCTTGACAGAGATCGACAACGCCCATGACGCGGTGCTGGACGGCCTGCGCGAGCTCGGTTTCCGCTCGTCGAGCATGGACGCGCTCAAGAATCGCGTCGAAGGGCTGCGGGTTTCGCGGGCCGAGTCGTTGTCGCTGGTCGAGGACACCGACATCGCCGAGGCGATCCTGCAGCTGCAGCAACAGGACCTGTCCTACCAAGCGGCGCTGCAGGTCAGCGCACGCGTCGTGCAGACCAGCCTGCAGGGGTTCCTGCGATGACCGAAGCGCCACGGGTCACAGCTCCCGGCGCAAACGCTCCGGTTGCCGAAACATCGCCGGGCAGCACCGTCGGAGCTGCGGGATCTCCCCGGTTCGAGGAACTGCTCGAACGGCTGGTTGAGATCGCCCGCCAGCAACCGGCGGCCGAGGAAGTCGACAGCCCCGAGCGGCTGCAGGAGGCATTGCGCACGGCCGACGACGGATTCGTCGCCGCCATGGACCTTCGCCGGCGACTCGAGGACGCGTTCCGGCGCCACCAGCCATGACGGTCACCACTTGTGATGTGCGACGGGTGACGCGCGACGAGGTGCAGCGTTGGCTGCCACAGCTCGACGCCTGGCTCCTGCCCGACTGCGCCTACGGTGTCCAACACACGTGGCCGCAGCTCTATCGAAACGACGGCAACGGCGCCTTCTTCGTTCTGCTCGACGGCGATCACTTGGTCAGCCACTGTGCGACCCGGATCGTGACGCTGCGTGAGCACGGCCGCGAACAGGACATCGCGCTGCTCGGATCGGTGGTCACCGCACCGGCATACCGTGGACGGGGGCTGGCATCCTCGGTGTTGCGGTGCGCCCTCGACGAGCTGAACCCCAACGTCGCGGTGGTGCTGCTGTGGGCCGAACGACCGGAACTGTACCAACGGCAGGGTTTCGCCCCCACCGGCGACGACACCTGCCTGGTGCTGGCGCGCACCCCGAAACGTCACCACCCGCACGTTCGACTCGCGACCATCGACGACCATGCGGCCCTGCACCGACTGCACCTGCAGAAGCCGCGTTGCGTCGTGCGTTCCGAGCGCACGATGTCGACCCTGTTGACCACGCCGGGCATGACCACGGCCGTGCTCACCGACGGCGACGAACAACCGATCGCCTATGCGTGCTGCGGCAAGGGTGCCGACCTGCAGGGCCACTGGCACGAACTCGGCGGCACCGACGAGGCGCTCGCCGAATTGCTTCCCGAGGCGCTGCATCTGGCGGAACTGACCGAAGCGGCGTTGCTGCTGCCGCCCTACCGACCGCGGCTGCGCACGCTGCTCGGCCGCCAAGTCGTGCACGAGTTCTGCGTGAGGGGCCCGATGGCGAACTCGCCGGAACCGCTCACTTCCTGTTGGATCGACGGCCTCGATTCGGTGTAGGCGTTCAGCCCACCGTCGCGGACCAGTGCTCCAGCAACTCCGCGAGCTGCGCCCGCCGCAACGGCTTCGAAACGAACCCATCCATGCCGACGTCCTGACAGCGGGCCTCGCTGGCCGGGCTGCCGTCGGCGGTCACCGCGAGGATGGGCGTTCGCGCACGCCCCGCGGAACGCTCGAATCGACGCATCTGGGCCGCCGCGTCGTAGCCGTCGAGCACCGGCATCTGGCAATCGAGCAACACCAGGTCGAAGGATCCGGCGCGGAACTTGTCGACCGCTTGCTGGCCATCGATCGCGGTTACGACTTCGCATCCGAAGAACCGCAGTTGCTCGCGCGCGACCACCAGGTTGATCTCGGTGTCGTCGGCGACGAGCACGCGCCGGCCCGGATAGCGGTCGCGGTCGCCGCGTTGTTCGTCGTCGCCGCCCTCGCGCTGGCACGCCAGGATGCCGGCCAGCACCGTCGGCCGCGGCGGCAACTGCAGCACGCCGAGCACGTTCATGGACGCGTACTCGGCTTCTTCGATCGGCGCGCCCGGACAGGCGACGACGACCGCAGGTTCGCTCGGGAAGCGCTTGCGCAGCTCCGCGAGCGCCACTCTGGCGTCGCTGGCTGGCTCGAACGCGAGCAAGTCCGCGGGGGTCGGATCGTCGGCGGCGATCACCCGATACCCCAGTAGCGGCAGGTGCCCGGCGAGCATCGACTGCGTCGACGGCCGGGCGGCGATCACCCGCGCGACGCGATCGGGCACTCGCACATCGACCGCCTCGTCGACGGCTTGCAGCGGCAGCCGCACGGTGAACGTGCTGCCTTTGTCCGGTTCGCTCGCGGCTTCGATGTGCCCGCCCATCGCGCGCACCAAATGGCGGCTGATCGCGAGACCGAGCCCGGTGCCCCCGTACTTCCGGGCCGTCGAGGCATCCGCCTGCGTGAACGGCTCGAACAGCCGGTCCTTGATCTTCTCATCGAAACCGCACCCGGTGTCGTCGACGAGCCACTCGATCCACTCGCTGCCGTCGTGGTCGACCCGTCGGCGAACTGAGAACCCGACCACCCCGCGACTGGTGAACTTGACCGCGTTGAAGCCCAGGTTGAGGGCTACCTGACGGATGCGCAGCGGATCACCGACCACCTCGCGCGGCAGCGACGGGTCGAGGTCGAACACGAGGTCGACGTTCTTCTCCTGCGCGCTCACGTACAGCAACTGCGCTACTGCCTCGTTGACACGCCACAGGTCAAACTCGATCTGCTCGACCTCGATCGCGTCGACCTCGGCCTTCGAGTAGTCGAGCATCTGGTTGACGAGGTCGAGGAACGACTCGGCCGTGTTGGCGATCGCCTGCACCCGATCGCGCTGCACGCTGCTCAGCTCGCCGGCAGCCAACAGTTCGGCCATTCCGATGATGCCGCTGATCGGCGTGCGCAGCTCGTGGCTCATCGTCGCCAGGAACCGCGACTTCTGCTGCGAGGCCTCTTCGGCCAGGTCGAGCGCGCGCATGATCTCCCGGTTCTTCAGTTCGAGCTCGCGCGACCGCTCTTCGGTCAGCTCGACGAGCTGCATCGCGGCGTTCACGTTGGCCGACGCGATGTCCTGGGTCTTCATGCGTAGCAGGAGGTTCTCTTCCTCGAGCTCGCGGATCCGCCGTTCGAGGCTGGCCCGTTCGTCTTTGCTCCTCGCTGGCATTGCGATCGTCCTGCACCTCCATCGACATATCCACGGCAGCGACAGGAGTCCGGCGGGAGCCCGACGTCTCACCGCAAGGCCCCGCGCTCCGTACCGCCGCTGCCACCGGCATCTCGGCGGCCGGTGCCCATTCCCGGCGGCGATCCCCGACCGTGCAATTTCCCGTTAGACGCCGAAGTTGGCATCGGTA
>DRKG01000291.1 GCA_011051855.1 bacterium
GCCAGGCGCCGATCGCGTAGCCGACCATGCCGCCGAGCAACGAGCCGAGCGCGCACCAGGTCGCGAACCGATAGCTCTTCTCGACCGTGCCGATGCACATCGCGACCAGTAGCACGTCCGGGGGGATCGGAAAGAAACTGCTCTCCGCGAATGCGAGCAGGAACAGTGCGGGAGTGGCGTACGGCGTGTCCGCCCAGCCGATGACCCAGTCGTAGAGTCGGCGCAGCGGACCGCGGCGTACCGGCGCGTTCGCGTTCGGGGGCGGCGTGGTGGCTTCGGTCACGGCCGACAACTATCGGGATCGGCGCGCTGCTGTCGAGTCTGCTCTCTGGTCGCGGGAGAGGTCGTGCACGTCCAGTTGCACCGGCCCGTCCTCGCCGCGGGAGCTGATGCGCGGCGAATACGACAGCGACCAGGGCCCCTTGTGCTGGCGCATGGTCTCGAACAGCGAGGCACCGCGCAGCACCCGGGCCGGCAGGATCGCGCCGTCCTTGGTGACCCGCACGCGCACGTGCTGGCCGCGCACGTCGAGGTAGGGGTTGCCGACCAGGCGCACGCCGTGGGTGACGAAGCGAGGGCGGGCATGGCCGTTGCCGAACGGAGCCAGCACGTCGAGCCGTCGCACCGCGTGCGGTTCGAGTTCGGCGAACTCGGCCGGGCCGTCGACCGTCAGCGGCGGTTCGGCGGGGGCGAGTCGCGAACAGACCTCCGCGAACCGCTCGCGGAAGGCCGGAAACTGCTCGCGCCGGATTTCGAGCCCGGCGGCGGCCGCGTGGCCCCCGTGCGACACCAAGAGGTCCGCGCATTCGCCGAGCGCATCGCGCAGGTGCACGCCGCTGGTGCAGCGGCCCGAGCCGCGCCCGGTGTCGCCGTCGAACGCGAGCAGCAGCACCGGCTTGTGCGAGGTCTCGGCGATGCGCGCGGCGACGATGCCGAGCACGCCAGGATGCCAGTGGTCGCCGCCGAGCACGATCGTCGGGCCGCGTTCGTCGGCGGCCAGCCGCTGCACCTCGTCCTGCAACTGGCGTTCGACGCGGCGCCGCTGTTCGTTGTGCTGCTCGAGCACCTTGGCGCGGGTCTGCGCCTCGGGAAAGTTGCGCGCGCACAGGAGCTGCACGGCGTCATCGGCGTGGCCGACGCGCCCGGCGGCGTTGATCAGCGGTGCGATGCGGAATGCGATGTCCTCGACGTTGGCGCCGCGGTGCAGCAGTCCGGCGGCGTCCATCAGCGCGCGGATGCCCGGGCTGCGACTGACCGACAGCGAGCGCAGACCGTGGTAGACGAGGGTGCGGTTCTCGCCGCGCAGCGGGGCCACGTCGGCGACGGTGCCGAGCGCGATGTAGCCCATCGCGTCGACCAGGAAGTCGGCGAACTCGGAGCTGCGCCGCATCGTGCCGCTCAGTGACTCGGCGATCGCGGCGACCAGGCAGAACGCGACGCCGCAGCCGGCGAGGTCGCGATCGGGATAGCCGGCCCCGGGCAGGCGCGGGTTGAGCACGCAGAACGCGTCGGCGACGTTCTCGGTGGTGCCGTGGTGGTCGGTGACGATCACGTCGACGCCGGCGCGTTGCAGCTCGGCGATCGGCGCGACCGCGTTGGTGCCGTTGTCGACCGACACGACCAATGGAAAGCCGCCGGCGCGGATCGCTTTGACGCTCGCCGGAGAGAACGAGTAGCCGTCGGCGCGCGCCGGGATGAACGGCGTCGTGGTGCCGTGCAGCAGCTTGAAGAACTTGTGCAGCAACACGGTGCCGCTGATGCCGTCGACGTCGTAGTCGCCGTGGATCAGGATCGGCTGTCCTCGCCGCAGCGCATCGCGGATGCGATCGACGGCCTTCTGCATGTCCCGGAACTGGAAGGGATCGTGCAGGCTGCCCAGGTCGGGTCGCAGGAATGCCCGGGCGCGTTCGGGGCTGTCGTACCCGCGGGCCAGCAGAACGCGGGCGACCAGGTCCGGTAGGCCGAGGGTGCGCGCCAGCGCCTGCTCGCGGGGATCGGTTCCGGGCGTGTGTAGGGCAGCGCGCAGCATCGGGGGTCGGGTATGGTAGCGGCCGTTCCCCGTATGCCTAGAACCGACACCGACCGTTCTTCCGCGCTGCGTCTGCTGCCTTCGGTGGACCAGTTGCTGCGTCACGAAGGCCTGCGGGAACTGCCGCGATCGACGTTGCTGCGGGTGGTGCGCGCCTTCGTCGACGAACTGCGTCAGGGCGTGCTCGACGGCTCGATCGACGCCGCCGCGATGACGCGGCTCTGTGCCGACCGGGAACTGGTGACGACGATCACGGACCGGTGTGCGGCGGCCGCCGAGCGGCGTCATCGTCGTGTCTACAACGCCACCGGGATCGTGCTGCACACCGGCATCGGGCGCGCGCCGCTCGCGCCGTCGGCGATCGCCGCGGTCGCCGACGCGGCGGGCTATGCGATCGTCGAGGTCGATCCGGTGACCGGCGTGCGCGACCAGCGTGAACTCGCCGTGCGCGCACTGCTCACCGAGCTGACTGGCGCCGGCGGTGCTTTGGTGGTCAACAACAACGCGGCGGCGACGACGTTGATGCTGGCGGCGCTGTGCGCCGGCGCCGAGGTGGTGATCTCGCGCGGCGAACTGGTGGAGATCGGCGGCGGCTTCCGCGTGCCCGACGTGATGCGGCGCGCCGGCTGCACGATGGTCGAGGTCGGCGCGACCAACAAGACCCACCTGCGCGACTACGAGCAGGCGACCACGGAACGGACGCGGGCCTACCTGAAGGTGCACCCGAGCAACTTCCGCATCGAGGGTTTCGCCGGCGTGCCGTCGGTCGAGGAACTGCACCGCCTGGCCCAGGCCAGGGGGCTGATGGTGCTCGACGATCTCGGTTCGGGGCTGTTGTGGGCGGAGCCGTTGCCCGGTCTCGCCGACGAACCGCGGGTGCAGACATCCTTGCGGGACGGCGCGGCGGTGACCTGCTTCAGCGGCGACAAGCTGCTCGGCGGTCCGCAGGCCGGCATCCTGGTCGGCGACGAGGCGTTGGTCGCCCGTTGCCGGGCGCACCCGCTGTATCGCGCACTGCGCTGCGACAAGCTGACCCTGGCGGCGCTCGAGGCGACGCTGGCGATCTATCGCGACGGCGAACCGCTGCGCGAGATTCCGACGCTGCGCATGCTGGCGGCGTCGCCCGACGAACTCGAACGGCGCGCGGCGGCCCTGACCACGCGGTTGCGCGAGCAGGGCGCCGAAACGGTGCCGAGCCAGGCGTTCGCCGGCTCGGGCGCGAACCCCGCCAAACCGCTGCCGAGCTTCGCCACCGCGATCGCGGGCGGCGATGTCGAGTGCGATCGCCTGCGCGCGGCTCGGCCGGTATCCGTGTTCGCGCGGGTCGCGGAAGGGCGCGTGTGGCTCGATGCGCGCACCTTGCTCACCGAAGACCTCGATGCCGTGGCCGCCGCTGTGCGCGCGGCACTGCCACGTTAGTCCGATCCATGACCGAACATCCCGACCTCCGCCTGACCCGTTACGCCTCCAGTGCTGGTTGAGCAGCGAAGCTGCCCCCCGGGAGCCTCGGGCAGGTTCTCGACAAACTGCAGGCAAGGCCGCATCCCGATCTGCTCGCCGGCACGGTGGGGTTCGAGGACGGGGGCGTGTTCCGCCTCGATGCCGAACGCGCGCTGGTGCAGACGCTGGATTTCTTTCCGCCGATCGTCGACGACCCGCGCTGGTTCGGGCGCATCGCGGCGGCCAACTCGCTGTCGGATGTCTACGCGATGGGCGGCCGGCCGTTGACGGCGATGAACATCGTCGGCTGGCCGCGCGAGCTCGACGTCGAGATCCTCGGCGAAGTGATGGCGGGCGGCCTGGAGAAGATCGAGGAGGCCGGGGCTGCCTTGTGCGGTGGGCACTCGGTGGTCGACGGTGAGGTCAAGTACGGCCTGTCGGTCACCGGCGTGGTGCACCCGGAACGGTTCTGGCGCAACGGCGGCGCCAGGGTCGGCGACGCGCTGCTGGTGAGCAAGCCGCTCGGCATGGGCGCCGTGTCGACCGCGATGAAGAAGGACAAGGTCGACGCGCTGCACGCCGATGCGGGGATGGCCGAGCGCGCGATGGCGGTGATGGCGACGCTGAACCGCAGGGCCAGTGAACTCGCGGCGGAGTTCGACGTGCACGCGGCCACCGACGTCACCGGCTTCGGCTTTGCCGGCCACGCGTGCGAGATGGCGGCCGGCGCGGGACTCGTGCTCGAGGTCGACACCAGCGCCTTGCCGCTGATGGCGGGAGCCCTCGAACTTGTGAGGGCCGGCGCGCTGTCGGGCGGCTGCGCGCGCGGCAGGCAGCACTTCGGCAGTCGGGTGCAGGTCGCAGACGGCGTCGAGGCCGCGCTCGTCGACCTGCTGTTCGACGCCGAAACCTCGGGAGGGCTGCTGCTCGCCGTGCCCGAAGCAGAGGCCGAGGCGCTCGCTGCGCGATTGCGCGACGGCGGTGTGCCGAGTCACGCGATCGCCGGACGTTTCGTCGCGCGTTCGAACGCCGCGGACGTGCACGGCGGGCCGCTGCTACGACTTCACTGAGCGCTTGACAACGTCCGTGTGCCGAGGCTAAGACTCGGCGCGTTCCCCGCGGGGAAGTCCGGTGGGATTCCGGCGCTGTCCCGCAGCTGTGACCGACGACGAAAGCGATCGAAGACCACTGGGCGCGCGTGTGGCGCGCCCGGGAAGGGATCGCCGGTAGGAAGACTCGGGAGCCAGAAGACCTGCCGGGAACCGGCGCCGAGAGGGCGTCGCCCAACTGTCTCACCGATAGGCGCGATGGACGCCTGATTCCGTGAACCCCACCCGTTTCTGCGTGGCCACCGCTCTGTGCGCGCTGGCCGTCTCCACTCCCCTCGCCGCACAAGCCGGCGTCTTCGCGACGTCCGTGGTGTCGAGCAACACCAACGGCAACGCCGGCGGCGGCATCTTCCAGCCGAGCAACGCGCTCGGCGCCCCGCTCGGCAGCACCGACGTGCATTCGCTCGGCATCGGCGGCGATCTCGTGCTCGGCTTCTCGGTGCCGATCGTCGACGGTCCCGGTGCCGACCTGATCGTGGCCGAGAACCCGTTCCGGCTCACCTCCGATCCGCTGGCGACGTTCGCCGAAGTGCTGTTCGTCGAGGTCAGCAGCGACGGCGTGCACTTCGCGCGCTTCCCGTCGCGCTACTTCGGCCCGCCGGTGCAGCCGGGCGCGTTCGGCACCGTGCCGGTCGGGACCTACGCGGGTCTGGCCGGCCAGACGCCGGTGCTGGCCAACCAGCCGGGCGCCGATCCGCAAGACGTCGTCGAGGCCGGCGGCGATGCCTTCGATCTGGCGGATCTGGCCGGCGACCCGTTGGTGCGCTCCGGTCTGGTCGACCTGCAGGCGATCACGCAGGTGCGCCTCGTCGACGTCGTCAGCGGCTTGTCGACCGACTCCGGTGGCACGCCGATCTTCGACCCCGGTGCGGGCAGCGCCGACGTCGATGCCGTCACCGCGATCCACCAGCAGGGCACGGTGTCGGCGAACGGCCCGAGTGTCGCCATCACGATCACCGCCCAGGGGCTGATCAAGTTGCGGATCGAGGATCCCGACGGTTGGGCGGACCTGGACCCGTCGTCGCTGCGGGCGGCGATCTCGGGCATCCCGGTCGCTGCCGGCGGCCTGTTCGGGGCTCTGACCATGGTGCAGGCCGACAGTCTCGGGTTCACGTTGGTGCAGACGCAGCCCCTGCCGCCGAGTCTGCTGTTCACGCTGTCGGTCTCGCTCAAGGACCGGGCGGGGCATCGCAGTGGACTCACGCGTGTGCGGCCGACGTCCTGAAATGGCGAACGCACACCGCCGCAAGGTGTTGATGTCGTGGAGCGGCGGCAAGGACAGCGCGATGGCGCTGCACCGGCTGCAACGGGACCCGCGCTACGAGGTGGTCGGGCTGCTGACGACGATGAGTCGGCAGTTCGGCCGCGTCAGCCATCACGGCGTGCGCGAGGAGTTGCTCGACCGGCAGGCCGAGGCGCTCGGGCTGCCGCTGCAGAAGCTGTGGTTCGGCAGTGCCGACGGCGATCCCGCGCAGGCGACGATGGCCGAGTTCCACCGGCGGCTCGCCGACATCCTGGCGGCATGCCGGGCCGCCGGCACCGAACACGTCGCGCACGGTGACATCTTCTTGCGTTCGGTGCGCGACTACCGCGATCGCCGGCTCGCCGAGGTCGGCATGTGCGGCGTGTATCCCCTGTGGGGGGAAGACAGCACCGCGTTGCTGCGCGCGTTCACGCGGGACGGCTTTCGCGCGTTCGTGACCTGCGCCGAAGGTCCGGCCGAACGCCTCGCCGGCGTCAGCCTGTCGAGTGCGCTCCTGGCGGACTGGCCGGCCGGCGTCGATCCCTGTGGGGAACACGGCGAGTTCCACACCTTTGTTCATGACGGGCCGATCTTCTCGCGTCCCGTCGCCGTCACGCGCGGTGTGACCGTGCGCCGCGACGGCCGGCTCTACACCGATCTGTTGCCGGCCGATCACGAGAGTTTGCCGACATCCGTTTCGAACCATGATTGACCAGACCCTTCCCTCGGCGCGTCGCAGCGCCCTGCTCCTGTTCGTGCTGACCGCCGCCGCGACCCGTCTCGTGCCGCACCCCCCGAACTTCACCGCCGTGCCGGCGATGGCGTTGTGCAGCGGTGCCTGGTTCGGTCGGCGTTGGCTCGCGTTCGCAGCGCCGCTTCTGGCGATGCTCGTCAGCGACGTCGCGCTGTGCGCGTTCGTCTACGGCTGGCAGGCGCTGGCGGTGGTTGCGCCGATGTACGTGGCGGTCGCGGTGACCGTCGCCATCGGATTCCGGGCGGCCAGGTCGCTGCGCTCGATGCTGCTCGGCACGGTCGGCGCCACCCTCGCGTTCTTCGTGATCACCAACGCCTGCGTCTGGCTGTTCGGCGACCTGTATCCGCCCACGGCCGCAGGGCTCTTGGCCTGCTATCTGGCCGCGGTGCCGTTCGCGCGCAACATGCTCCTGAGCACGCTGCTTTACGGCGTGAGCCTCTACTGGCTCGGCCGCTGGGCGGAACGGCGGTGGCCGCGGCCGGTGCGCGCGTGAACGCCGTCGCACCGGCCGGCCGCCGGGTGGCGGTGTCGTGGAGCGGCGGCAAGGATTCTTGCCTCGCCTTGTATCGCAGCCAGCAGCTCGGCGCGGTGCCGACGGCGCTGCTGACCGTGTTCGACGAGGAGGGGGCGCGCTCGCGCTCGCACGGCCTGTCGATGGAGGTGGTCGCAGCTCAGGCCGACTGCCTTGGTCTGCCCTTGCACGCGGCGCGCGCGTCGTGGCAGAGCTACGAAGCGCGGTTCCGTGAGCTGCTCGGCGAACGGGTCGCTACCGGCGTCTGCGACGTCGTGTTCGGCGACATCGACCTCGAACCGCATCGCGAGTGGGAGGAGCGGGTGTGCACGGCGAGCGGCGCGCGCGCCTGGTTGCCGCTGTGGCGCGGTGGGCGACGTGCGCTGCTCGACGAGTTCTGGGCGGCGGGTTTCCGTTGTCACCTCGTCGCCGTCGACCGCCAGAAGCTCGGGCGCGACGTGCTCGGTGCCGAGCTGACGCCGGCTCTGGCGGATCGCTTCGAGGCGGCGGGCATCGATGCTTGCGGCGAGAACGGCGAGTTCCACACCCTGGTCACGGACGGTCCGCTGTTTCGCGCGCCGCTCGCGTTCACGTTCGGCGACGTGGTCGAACGCAGCGGTTGCCTTGCGATCGACGTGCTACTTGGATGACCCTCTGGGTGCTGCGGCGGGCAGACCGAGTCGCCGGCGGTGTTCGTCGGGCAGCGCAGGCATCGGCGCTTGTTCGGAGGCGGCGCGTTCGACGGTCCACACCGCCTGCATCCAGGTGGGGCTGAGCAGTTGCGGCAAGCCGGCGGGCGGGGGCGGCAGACGTTCGTCGCCCGGTTCGA
This sequence comes from bacterium, assembly GCA_011051855.1. GTDB lineage: Bacteria > Planctomycetota > UBA1135 > UBA1135 > UBA2386. Next base: position 7,916 of record DRKG01000291.1, read on the forward strand.
GCGGTTCGCCCTGGAGCAGGGCGAAGCGCAGCGTTGCCGCGAACCAGCGGCCGGTGGCGGGGTCGTAGAGCACGCGACCGTCGACCGACAGGTTCTTGCGGCCGCGCGCGGCGGCGGAGGCGAGCGCCTCGAGCATCGCTTCGACCTTCAGGTCGGGCACGGTGAGGGTCATCACCACCTGTTTGGCCGCCTTCGCCTGCCAGCGTGCGTGCACGCTCACCGCCGGACGGCCGTGGAACTCGCTCGGCTGCGGCTTCGACAACTCGGCGTGCAGAAAGTGCGGCAGCAGCAGGTCGGGAAGGGCCGGCACCTCGGGCGCGTCGCCGCGCGGCTCGCTCCAGGAGCCGTCGGGCCGCTTGACGGCTTCCCCGGTGGGGGTGACGACGACCTGCCAGCCGTCGACGGTATACCAGCGTAGCGCACCCTTGCGGCCGCCGCGGAAGGACACATCCTCCGGGCTGATCGTGGTGGACTGGAGCGGGTCCGAGCCCTCCGACAGCAGCGTGCCGCGGTAGGCGGGCGGCCGCTTCCGCAGGTCCGCGAGACTCTGGCGCAGATCGCGGCGCAGGCGCTGCTGCCACTGTGGCTGCCGATCCGGCGTCGGCGTCGGCGCCGGCGGAACGGTGGATTGGGCGGCGAGCGGCATGAGCAGCCCGAACAGCAGCAAGATGCGCATGGCCCGGATGGTAGCCGGGGGCCGGGCCGGCATGTCGTTCAGTCCGTGGGCGGGGCGTCTTCGGGCCGGTCGGGCCGGCCCCGGTTCAGTTCTTCGAGCAGCTTCTGCATGCGCACGGCCTCGCCGATGCCCTTGTCGAATACGAACTCGAGGTGAGGCACCGTGCGGGTGTGCAGCACCGCGGCCATCTCCCGCTGGCAGAAACCGCGGGCGCGGTCGAGCACCGCCGCGCTCTCCTTTTGGGCCCGCTCTTCGCGGCCGGTCGGCGCGAGCACCGACCAATAGGCCTTGCACTGGGTGAACTCCTTGTCGAGTTCGATGCGGGTGATCGTGACCAAGCCGAGCTTGGGGTCGGCGAGGTCGCGCTGCAGCACCTGCGCCAGGCGCTGCTTGATCTGCTCTCGGAGGCGGGCGAGACGGCGTTCGTTCATCAGTTTGGTGAGAAGATCTCGATCTGCTGGTCGACGAGGATGCCGTCGCGCCAGTCGTGCAGTTCGTTGAGCAGGTGGTCGAGCGTGCTGTTGACCTTCTTCTGGTCGCTGCCGGCGATGGTCGCGCCGAGGGTCGCCATCGTCAGGCGGTCCTGATCGTCGATCTCGGCGATCGAAACGTTGAACGATCGCCGCAGCCGATCCTTCAGCGAGCGGATCACGCCGTTCTTCTCCTTGATCGAGATCGCGTAGGGGATCTCCAAGGTGAACTGCAGCACGCCGATGTAAAGCATCGCACTGGCCGGAACGGAGGCGCCGATCGCCGAGCGGCGATCAGCCGCCCAGCTTGCGCTTGATCAGATCGACCTGCACGAACTCGAGCATGTCGCCTTCTTTGATGTCCTGGAAGCCGTCGAGGGTCATGCCGCACTCGAAGCCGCCCTTGACTTCCTTGACGTCTTCGTCGATGCGGCGCAGGCTCGCCAGCTTGCCGCTCCAGACGACGCGGCCGTCGCGCGACAGGCGCGTGATGCAGCCGCGGCGGGCAATGCCGTCGAGCACCCGGCAGCCGGCGATGACGCCGAACTTCGACGACTTGAAGGTCGCGCGCACCTCGGCGTGGCCGATGACGCTCTCGACCTCCTCGGGCGCGAGCATGCCTTCCATCGCCTCCTTCACCTGGTCGAGCAGCTCGTAGATGATCTCGTAGTAGCGGATCTCGACGCCGGCCTGGTCGGCGAGCTGGCGCACGTTGGCATCGGCGACGGTATTGAAGCCGACGATGACCGCTTCGGAGGTCGCCGCCAGATCGACGTCGGCTTTGTTGATTCCGCCCAGCCCCGAGTGCACCAGGTTGACGCGCACTTCGTCGGTGGCGAGTTCGTCCAGCGACTTGCGCAGCGGCTCCAGCGAGCCCATCGCGTCGGCCTTGAGGATGATCTTGATCTCCTTGACGTCCTTCTCGGCGAGCTTCGCCGACAAGGTCTCGAGGGTGACCGCCGAGCGCTCGGCGCGCGCCATCTCGCGTTCGCGGCGCTGCCGCTCCTCGACCACTTCCTTGGCCTTCTTGGCGTTCTCGACCGCGAACAGCTTGTCGCCCGGGCTTGGCAGGCGGTCGAGGCCGAACAGCGTGACCGGCGTCGAGGGGCCGGCCTCGGTGAGGCTCTCGCCACGGTCGTCGATCATCGCGCGCACGCGCGCGAACGACTCGCCGCAGACGACCTGGTCCTTGACCTTGAGGGTGCCGTCGGTGACCAGCAGCGTGACCACCACGCCTTGCGCGGCCGACTGGCGCGCTTCGACGACGATGCCCATGCCGGCCGCCTCGGGGCGCGCGTTGAGATCCAGCAGCTCGGCTTCGAGGTGGATGCGTTCGACCAGTTCGTCGAGGCCCTGGCCGGTCTTCGACGAGCACTCGACCATTCCAACGTCGCCGCCGAAGTCCTCGGACTGCAGCCCCTTGACCATCAGTTGCTGCTTGACCTGCATCGGATTGGCACCCGGCAGGTCGCACTTGGTGATCGCGACCACGATCGGCACCTTGGCCGCCTTGGCGTGGCTGATCGCCTCTTCGGTCTGCGGCATCACTCCGTCGTCGGCGGCGACCACCAGCACGACGACGTCGGTGATCTCGGCACCGCGGGCGCGCATCGCGGTGAACGCGGCGTGCCCCGGCGTGTCGAGCACGACCAGCGACTGGCCGTTGTCGTTGGTGACCTTGTAGGCGCCGATGTGTTGGGTGATGCCACCGGCCTCGTGCTTGGTGACGTCGCTGTGCCGCAGCGCGTCCATCAGCGAGGTCTTGCCGTGGTCGACGTGGCCCATGAAGGTGACCACCGGCGCGCGCTGCATCAACGCGATGCCTTCGCTCTCGCCGACGAGCTCTTCGATCAGCTCGTCCATCGCCTCCTTGTGCTCGACCACCTTGATGTTGCGGTTGAGCTCCAGAGCCACCAACTCGACCTCGTCGTTGCTGAGCATCGAGTTGATCGTCTTGCCCATGACCTTGAGCTTGGTCATCAGCGTGAACAGGAGCTGTGCCACCGGCACGCCGAGTGCTGCCGACAGGCCCTTGACCGACACCGGCTCCTGCACCTCGACCAACTTGGTCGGGTCGATGGTCGGCGCCACGCGCGTCTTGCTGCGACCGCCGCCGGGGCCGCCGCGACCGCCACGGCCGCCGGGCCCGCGCCGGTGGCCCGGACCGGGCATCTGCCGCATGCCGCTGCGCTGCTGCATCTTCTGCAGCGCGGCGCGGCGCAGGTCGCGCGGTCCCGCCGGTGCGGAGCGGCGCGTCGCATCGCGAATGGTCTCTTGCGGCAGCTCGATGCGGCCGACGACCGTCGCCTTCTTCTGCGGCACGAGCAGCTTGCGCACCGGCGCCTTCGGGTCCTCCTTCGCGGCGGGCTGCTCCGCGGCCGGGGTTTCGGCGGCTGGAGTCTCTGCTGCTGGAGTGTCCGCCGCCTGCGGTTCCGGATCCTTGCTCTCGGCCTCCTTGGCCTCGGGGACCGCAGGTGCGGACTCGGCGGCCGCAGGTGTTTCGCCCAGCCCCGATTCGCCCGGCCCCGATTCGGCCGGTGACGTCTGCGCAGCAGGGGCCGCGGCCGGTGCCGCATCGTCGCCGGCCGGCGCCGGCGTCGCCGATTCGGGCGTCACCGGTGCGGGCTTGGCGGGGCTCTGCTTTGGTTGCGGGGAAGGCGTGGCCTTCGCTTCCGCTTCGAGGGCGGTGCCGTCGGCGGCCTCCGCGACCAGCGGCTCGGCCGCGGGTGTGGCGTCCCCGCTCGGGGCCCCGGCGGGAGCTTCCGCCGCCGGCGTTGCCGTTCCCGGAAGCGCGCGCTTCTTCGGCAGCGCTTTCTTCTTCAGTTCGCCCTTCTTCTTCGGCAGCGCCCGCTTCGCCGGCAGCTCGTCGACCTGCTCGGCGACGGCGCTCAGCGAGCGCTTCTTCGGTCGGCTTCCGCCCGCGTCGTCGCTGGTCGCGGCCTTGCGGCGCAGGCCCTGCGCGGACAGGCGCGCCTCGACCATCATCAGATCGGCATCGTCGAGGGAGGTCATGTGGGTCTTGACCTTCTCGAAGCCGATCTCACGCAAGAGCTTCGCCATTTCGGGGCCCTTCATCCCGAATTCCTTGGCCAGTTCGAAGACTCGTACCTTTTTCAAATCGCGTCGCTCTTGGGTGCGTGAATGTGGAAGGGGCCCGCGTTGCGCGGGTCAGGGCTGCTGTTCCGCGGCATCGGAGGCGCCGTCGGCCGGCGGCTCCTTGCTTGCCTCGGGGGTGGGTTCGATCGGGGCTTCCGCCGCTGGGGCCTCCGCCGCCGGAGTATCTGTCGCTGGCGCTTCCGCCGCCGGAGCCTCGCCGGCCGCCTGCGCGCCTTCCGCGTCCTCGTTGGCGACGGCCTGCTCGAGTTCGGCGCGCGTCATGATGTCGATGTCCCAGCCGGTCAGCTTGCTGGCCAGGCGCACGTTCTGTCCCTTGCGCCCGATCGCCAGCGACTGCTGGTCCTCGCTGACGATCACCAGCGCCTTGCGCGCGTTGGGGTCGAGCGTGATGTCGCCGACTTCGGCCGGCTTCAGCGCGTTCGCGATCAGCGTCACCGGGTCGTCGCTCCAGCGGATGATGTCGATGCGTTCGCCGTTGAGTTCGTCGATGATCGACTTGATGCGGTTGCCGCGCACGCCGACGCAGGCGCCGACGCAGTCGACCTTGTCGTCGCTGGAGTCGACGGCGAGCTTGGTGCGATAGCCCGGTTCGCGCTCGATGCGGCGGATCATGATCGTGCCGTCGGCGATCTCGGGCACCTCGAGTTCGAACAGCGCGCGCACCAGGTCGCGGTGGGTCCGGCTGAGGATGACCTTCACGCGCGGCCCGACCTTCTTGACCTCGTAGACCAACGCGCGGATGCGCTCACCGACGTTGTAGTTCTCGCTGCGCACCTTCTCGGAGCGCGGCAGGATGCCCTCCAAGTTGCGCGCGAGGTTGACGATCACGGTGTCGCCCTCGAAGCGCTGGATGTGGCCGTTGACGATTTCGCCGAGTTTCTGCTCGTACTCGTCGTAGATCACGTCGCGCTCGGCAGTGCGCACGACCGAGATGATCGCCTGCTTGACCGACATCGCGAAGATCCGGCCCTGTTCCTCCATCGACACGTCGTAGTTGCACTCGAACTCGCCGGTATCGCGGTCGAGCATGATCTCGACGTCGTCCACGCCGTACTTCTTCGCCAACGCGTGCGACATCGCCTGCTCGATGCCGGCGATCAGCGCTTCCTTGTCGATCTCCTTGTCGCGGGCGATGGAGTCGATGTAGCGAAGGATTTCAGCGTGATTGGCCATTCCGTTCGGTGCTGGGTTGCCTGGGCGGTGGGACGGTGCGGTAGGTCGGGAGGGATGACGGTTCAGAGAAACGGAGAACCCGGACAGGCGAGAGGACTCCCCGCCCCCGACCTGCACGGTGCGGGGTTCCTGATTGGCTGAACGCCAGAAAAGGAAGGGAATCCCGTCGACTGCCCGGGTGCCCGGGATCGGCAGGTTCGGTCCACCGGCGCAACGCCGGCAGAGGTGGCGGCAGATGCTAGCCCCAGCGTCGGGCCGCGGTCAAGCGAACCGTTCGTTCCCGATGCTATTGGTTACCCGTCGGCGATCGCGGCTAGATTGCCCCGCACTCGCCATGTCCGATCTCGTGGACCCACTGCAACTGCGCCCGTTCGAACTCGCCGACGCCGACACGGTGGCGCCGTGGCTCGACGGCCCCGGGCTGTCGCGGCCGCGCGGCAGTTCGGCCTGGCCGGAGCGCCTGATCCGCGACCAGCGCATCGTGGCGATGATCGGTCACGCCGGCGGCCTGCGGTTGGGCCTGGTCCGACTCGACTGTGGGCCGGACGGCGTTGCCGACCTGACCCTCGTCGTCGCTCCCGAGCATCGCCGCCGCGGCTGCGGCCGGCAGATGTTCGCGCAGGCGCTGCAGCGGGCGCGCGAGGTCGGCATGCGCCGGTTGGTGGCTTACGTGGACCTGACCAACGAGGCGGCGATCTCGTTCTTCGAGCAGGTCGGCTTCGTGGCCGATGGCCTCAGCGGCGATCGCATCCGCATGGAACGCCTGGTGCACGCCGGCGGGCACCAGCCGCCGCTCGACGTCGGCGCGTAGCGCTCGGGGTTTCCGTGCTTGACCGGCCGGCCCGTCTGGCTGTCTGCTTCGGGCATCCACATGCAGACCGTCCGCATCACGCAACTGCTCCAGGGGCAGATCGCCATCGGCAACGAGGTCGAGATCCGGGGATGGGTGCGCACGCGCCGCGATTCCAAAGCGGGGCTGTCGTTCCTCCAGGTCAGTGACGGCAGTTGCCAGGGCACGATCCAGGTGGTCGCCCGCAGCGACCTGCCGAACTACGACGACGGCGTGTTGAATCTCACGGCCGGCAGTTCCCTGGTGGCGCGCGGCGCCCTGGTGGCGTCGAAAGGTAGGGGGCAGTCGGTCGAGATCCAGGCGAGCGCGATCGAGGTATGCGGCCTCGTCGACGATCCGGAGACCTACCCGATCCAGCCCAAGCAGCACAGCCTCGAGTTCCTGCGCGAGCAGGCGCATCTGCGGCCGCGCACCAACACCTTCGGCGCGGTCGCGCGCATCCGCCACGCCGCGGCCTTCGCGATCCACGAGTTCTTCACCGAGCACGGCTTCTTCTGGGTCAACACGCCGGTCATCACCGCGAGCGACGCCGAGGGGGCGGGCGACATGTTTCGCGTCAGCACGCTCGATCTGCAAAACCTGCCGCGCACGGACGGCGACGAGGTCGACTTCCGCCGGGACTTCTTCGGCCGCGAGACGTTCCTGACCGTCTCCGGCCAGCTCAACGTCGAGGCCTACTGTTTGGCGTTGTCGAAGGTCTACACGTTCGGTCCGACCTTCCGCGCCGAGAACAGCAACACCACGCGCCACCTCGCCGAGTTCTGGATGGTCGAGCCGGAGATCGCGTTCGCCGATCTGAACGACGACGCCGACCTCGCCGAGGCGTTCCTGAAGCACGTGTTCCGGCGCGTGCTCGAGGTGCGCGGTGACGACCTCGAGTTTTGCGAAGAGCGCGTGCAGAAGGGCGTGATCGAGCGGCTGCAGAAGTTCGAGCAGGCCGCCTTCGAACGCATCGACTACTGCGACGCGATCGCGGTCCTGCAGCGCTCCGGCAAGAAGTTCGAATACGCGCCGGAGTGGGGCGTCGACCTGCAGACCGAGCACGAGCGCTTTCTGTGCGAGGAGCACGTCGGTCGGCCGGTGGTGGTGAGCAACTACCCGAAGGAGATCAAGGCGTTCTACATGCGCCTGAACGACGACCAGAAGACGGTCGCCGCGATGGACGTGCTGGCACCGGGCATCGGCGAGATCATCGGCGGCAGCCAGCGCGAGGAACGGCTCGACGTGCTCGACCGGCGCATGGCCGAGTCCGGGCTGGAGCGGGACCACTACTGGTGGTACCGCGACCTGCGTCGCTACGGCACCGTGCCGCACGCCGGCTTCGGCCTCGGCTTCGAGCGCTTGCTCGTCTACATGACCGGGCTCGCCAACATCCGCGACGCGATTCCGTATCCGCGCGTGCCCGGCTGGGCGGGCTTCTGAACGCGATGGGCGCGGCGGCGGGGCGGAGCGGGCGCGCGCGCCGGCTGCTCGGGCTCGCGACCGTCGCGGTGTGGGCGATCACGCTGTGGGGGTGGTTCCGGCTGCCGCCCGAGATCCCGATGCACTTCGGGTTGTCGGGCCGGCCCGACCGCTGGGCCGAGCGCAGCATCGCCGCCTGGTGCCTCTTGCCGGCGATGGCGACGGTATTCGCCGTCGCGTTCGGATGGCTGCTGCCGGGTTGGTTCGCCGGGCTCGCGCGCAGCAACTCGAAGCTGCTGAACATGCCGGATGCGGAGCGGTTCCGCGCGCTGCCCGAAGACGCCCGGGTGCGAGCCGTCGGCGGCCTCGGTGCTGGCCTCGCGGGGATCGCGCTCGCCGTCGACGCGACCATCGGCTGGGTGATGTTCGCGACCGTGCGGGTCGCGAACGGCGAATGGCAACTCCTGCCGATGTTGCCGACGTTGGCCTTCGTGCTGGCGATCGTCGGGGCGTCCGTCTGGATGGCGGTCGCCGGACAGCGGGCGGTTCGCCGCGAAGTGGACCGCGTGGCGTAGGTGCCGGCTACGGACCGAGTCCGCCCGGCAGATCGGGCTCGTCCTGCTCCGGGTGGGTGAGGATGCGCTTGTAGCAGTAGACCACCAAGCCGGTCACCGCCGCGATCGACAGGATCATCATGATCCAGCCGCCGGTGGACAGCGGTTCGGCCTGGCGCTCCGCTTCTTGGATCAACGCGAGCATGGTTCAGTCCTGGGGTGGGTGTTGGCCGTCGAGGTCGAGGCCGGCGGCGCGCCAGCGCTTCGCACCGATCGCGGTGATCGCGACGATGCCGCCGATGGTGAGCAGGATCAGGATCCAGGTGGTGCGCGCGTAGCCGGCGTTCTCGGTGTCGGCGAACAGCGTCTGCAGGTAGCCCGGCACGTTGTTGATGCAGAACCCGACGATCACGACCAGCAGGAACAGCGGCGACACGTACTTGATGATGAAGCGGTAGACCGCCGGGATCCTCATGTTGGCGCCGGTATGCGCCTCGGCGATGGCCTTGTCGACGCCGAAGACCCAACCGAAGGCGATGATCTGCACGGCGGCGACCACCAGGATGAAGAACGTGCCGACCCAGAAGTCGATCGTGTCGAGCGCGACCAGGCCCTTGCTGTACCACAGCACGAAGAAGTTGCCGACCAGTCCCCAGGCGGTGACCATCAGCGTCGATACCTGCCGCGACACGCCGAGGCTCTCCTCGAAGAACGCCTTGGTCGGCTGCAGCATCGACAGCGAGCTGGTGATCGCGGCCAGGAACAGGATCAGGAAGAACGCGGCGCCGAAGAACGTTCCGCCCGGCATCTGCGCGAACACCATCGGCAGGGTCTTGAAGCCGAGGCTGACCGATCCGCCGCTGGCGCCTTCCATGGTCGCGGCGACGCCGACGAACACCACCGAGGCGGTGATCGTGATCAGGCCGCCGAGCACGACCTCGAAGAACTCGTTGGTCGCCGAGGCGGTCAGGCCCGACAGCACCACGTCGTCGCTCTTCTTCATGTAGCTGGCGTAGTTGATGATCACGCCGAAGCCGACCGACAGGCTGAAGAAGATCTGGCCGGCGGCCGCCAGCCAGGTCTTGAAGTCGCCGAGTGCTTCGAGCTGCGGGTTCCAGATGAACCCGAGGCCGTGCGAGACGGTGACTTCGTCGGTGTAGCCTTCGGGTGTGTTCGCGTCGAGTGTCAGCACGCGCACCAACATGATCAGGCCGAGCACGGCCATGATCGGCATGGCCGCCTTGCACACCGCTTCGATGCCTTTGCTGATGCCGCGGAACACGAAGAAGATGTTCAGGCCGGCAACCAGGAAGAACGTCCACACGATCGGGTGCACGCCGCCTTCGCCGTTGAACAGGATGCCGTTGGCCTCGCTGCCGGTGACCGCCGCGAAGAACCCCTTCGAGGTCGCGCTCTGCTCGGCGATCGACGACGCCGGGTCGATGCCGATGCCCTCGACGACGCCGAGGTAGCCGAGCACGTAGTAGAGGCACCAAGTCTCGACCAACACGTACCAGAAGTAGACCCCGAGCGGAATCAGCACGCCGAAGCCGCCGAGGAAGCGGCCGACTGCGCCCTTGCACCAGATGCCGATGATCGCCGGTGCGGAGTGGAAGCCCTTGCGGCCGCCGTAACGACCCATCGTCCACTCGGCCCAGCCGATCGGGATGCCCAGCAGCAGCAGCGCCAGGATGTAGGGGATCATGAAGGCTCCGCCGCCATTCGCAGCCGCCTGGCCCGGGAAGCGCAGGAAGTTGCCGAGACCGACGGCCGAGCCGGACACGGCCAGGATCACGCCGAGGCGTGAGCCCCATTGTTGCTTTGGTTGGTTCGTCATACCGAGAGCGAGCC
>DRKG01000292.1 GCA_011051855.1 bacterium
GGCTGTCCGCCGTCGCGGGGCTCGGGGTGCTGTTCGCCTTCGTCTCTTATGTGTTGCTGGCGGATCGCGGAAGGATTGCGCCATCTGGTGTGGATCCGATGGGTGGGCAGTCGGGCGGGTTGCCTGGAGCGACACGGACGAATGATGGTTATTCTTCACCATCGGGGCTGCCTGCACGCAGTCCGGCGGCGGCGGAGCGTGCCAGGGTGGGCAGCATACGTCTACGTGTAATCGGGCGTGGTGACCCGTTGCGAGTTGCTCTGTGTGATGGGCAGGGTGAGCGAATCGGGGGCACTGCCAGGTTGGCGGGCAGCGGCTCGGAGGTTGTCTGGGCGGGCCTGTTGCCGGGGATATACCGATGGGAGCTTGTCACTACAGCATTGATTGATATGGGGTTGCTTACGATGAAGAGGCGCGGTCAGTGGGCGGCGGTGCCGCCTGCGGCGCTTTCGGATCGTGGAACACGTTTGTCGAATCCGCTCGAAGTAGCCGCCGGCTCCGAGACTTTGGTAGAGGTGGCTCTCACGGGGTTGAGCGTGTTTGGAGTTGTCGACAGTTCGGGGCACATTGCAACGGTCAGTGTCCGTCGAAAGCACGTGGATGGTCAGTTGAGGCACTATGGTTTGGTGGCCAGAGTGATTTGCGAACCGAGCGGAGCCTTTGCACTTCGCGATGTCGCTCCAGGTTCTTACATCCTTACAGCGCGATGGATGACGGGCACGAATCAATGGTGGGTTGCTACCCGGGAGTTCGATGTTCGAGATGGTTCGGTCGACCTCTCTGTGGTTTCTGCTCGCGCCGGTGTGTTGTCGGGACGGATGTGGGCGGTGTCGGCGAGTGGTATGCACGCCTTCTCCACCGGACAATGCTCGCTATTGGTTATGCATAAAGGTCGACGGGATGACCGTGCGGCATGGGTCAATGAGAGGCTGGTGTGCGATATGTCGATGCCATTCGCTTTGCACGGAATCGCTGACGGCGAGTACGAGGTTGCTGTGCGTATGTATAGAGATGTGGAAGTCAAGGGCTACAGCGGGGATCTCAGTCTGTCGATGCCAACTCGGACGGGTGTTGTACCAGGTGCTCCTATAACCATCGACATGAGTATCAAGCGCCGTTGCAGGGTCGTGCTGCATTCTCCTCGGCGGATCGAAGATGTAACATGTCTGCTGCTGGGCGATGGTAAGGAACTGCTCATGGAGGGGCTGGCTGAGCAACTGATGTTCGACATGACGCCAGGGGAGTTTGAGGTAGCCTACGTCGTTGGGGTGGATGCCGATGGTGCGGGGTGGTATGGCCGCGCGCCTATCGCTAACATGGAGTCGGCGGTATCGGTGTCCATGTACAGGTCCGACCCCGTGCGCGGTAGGGTCTTGCGGTCCGTGCATCTGGGCGAGGACAACACTGTCCATCTCACCGTTCAGGGAGCAGATCAGAATCCGCTATGGCGTTGCCCGGTGGACGATAATGGGGAGTTCGTGTTGTTGGGCATGGGGCCCGATTGGGAGTTGCATTCGCTGCAAGGGTTTCGAGTACGGCAGGCGGTTCAGGGCGGGCAGTTGAGGATCGAGGTGTCGAATTGAGGGGGCGGGCGCATGCGGGTGCGTTGGGACCCTGGGGCCCCATTGTTTGTGGCCGATTCTCCAGCCCGATCTATGCGCGAACCAGCACCCCCGGCACAGACAGGCCACACCCACGCTGCGTCAGGCGGTCGCCCGCGGAGTCCGTTCGCTCCGCGAACTCCTTGACAGAATGCTCAGCGGGGCAAGGTCACCGGCTTACGCTTCTGCAGTCACCTTCCTTGCTTGGGTGCGGATTGCGCGCACCGGGGGCACGGCTTCATGCATAGACCGGGCCGGCGACCAAGAACCACCTGGAGCTCTCTCTGCGCGTCGCCCACATCCGGCGTCAGCCCGGTGCGGATTCGGTGCGAAGCTGCGGATGGGAGAGCGGGTTGCCGTTCCGCTCCGGACGGGCTCCGCGTAGGCTCGTCGGCTTGAGCGTTCTCCGCGATCCCGTCCACGGTGACATCGAGCTGAGCCGCGACGAGCTGCGACTGGTCGACACGGCCGAGTTCCAGCGGTTGCGCGGCATCAAGCAACTCGGCAGCGCGGCCTTCGTCTATCCGGGGGCCGTGCACACGCGCTTCGAACATTCGATCGGCACCCTGCACGTCTGCGACCGGTTGCTCGACGCGTGCAACCGCAACGCGCGCCGCGATCCCGCCGGCTGCCAGGCGATCACCGCCGAAGAGCGGCGGGTGCTGCGCGCGGCGGCTCTGCTGCACGACATCACCCACATCCCCTACGGGCACAACATCGAGGATCAGACCGGGCTGTTGCCGCGGCACGACCTCCCCGAGCGCTACCAGTCCGTGCTCGGCGACGGCGAACTGGGGCGGGAACTCGATCGGCAGGGGTTGCGCGACGACGTGTTGGCGGTGCTGACCGGCAGCGGGTGGACGGTGCCGCGCTTTTGGCGGCAGGTGGTCAGCGACACCATTGACGCCGACCTGCTCGACTATCTGCGCCGCGATGCGCACTACACCGGCCTCGAGCTGCGCTACGACCAGCGCGTCGTGGACTACTTCCGGGTGGACCGCGAATCGCAACAGATGTTCGTCGACTGCGAGAAGAACGGCATGTTGCGCGAGGACATCGTCAGCGAACTGCTGCGGGTGCTCGAGTGTCGCTACCACTTCAGCGAGCGCGTCTACTACCACCACGCCAAGGTCGCCGCCGGGGCGCTCCTGTCGCGCATGGTCGAGATGGCGTTGCGCGCCGGGGCGGTCGAGCCGGGCGAGTTGCAGTCGATGACCGACGAGTCGCTGGTGGTGCGGCTGGCGCAGGTCGACCTCGGCGACGGCGAGCAGAACGAGCGCCTGCGGCGGTTCGTGGCCCGCTTCCGGCGCCGTGCCCTGCCCAAGCGTGTGTTGGCGTTGCCCTACTACCAGAACCAGGAAGTGCAGGCCGAACTGGTGCATGCATACTTTGCGCCCGGTCGCCACGAACAGCGATTCTGCTGGGAACGGGAGCGCGAACGCGAGGCGCGCGCCCTGCTCGGCGAGGACGTCGACGTGCTGCTCTACTGCCCCAAGCGCAAGATGCAGCTCAAGGAGGCAAAGACGCTGGTGCGCTTTCCCGGCGGCGGCGAACGCACCTTGCCGCTGGACGTGTTCGTCGACGAGATCCCGCGGTTGCGCGACCTCAGCGACAGCTACCCGCGTATGTGGAAGCTGTTCGTGTTCACGTCGATCGAGGATCTGGACGCGCGCCGCAAGCTGCAGCGGCTCTGTCTCGATGCGTTGCCATCGGGCTGTCGCAACGCGCTGGTATTGTGAGTCCGGGCGCTCACCGCCAGTCGGCGCGGTAGCGCAGGATCAGGTCCCGGCACTTGCGGTAGACGGCGCTGGTCGCACGCACGTCGTGGGCGTTGTATTCGGCGATCTCGACGATCTCTCCGCGGGCGTAGGCCGGCGCGACCATCGAGCCGTCCATCACGCCCTTGGGGCTCTCGATGCCGAGTGCCCAGCAGACGACGTCGAGCTTGCTCGGGCCGCGGCCGCGCTGGGAGACCAACTCGAACAGGTCGAGGTGCGGCTTCAAGGACCAGCGGCCGCTGACCAAGTCGACCCGCGCCGGGATGTCCCAGATCAAGCTGCGGGTGACCACGAACGGCACGTCGAAGCCGCGGCCGTTGTAGGACACGACCACCTCGGCCTTGCTGCACAGCGCCCAGAACGCGCGCAGCAGGTCCGGTTCGCTCATCAGGCGCAGCCACTCCGGGCAGTCGTGGATCTCGACGCCGTCGGGCGGCACCGCCAGAACCGTGACCTGGTCGTCGTCGCTGCCGGGCTCGGCATCGCCGTCGCCGATCGCGAGCGACACGACCTTGCCGAAGAACGGCGACATGCCCATCACCGCCGAGGTGTCCATCTCCTTCTTGGCGGCGTTGTCGGACAGCGCTTCGGCGACGGTCGGCGGCAGTTCGCGCCGGTCGAGAGCGGGCACCGTCTCGATGTCGAACACCAGCGTGCGGCAGATCAGGTCCTCGACGTACTGCAGCGCCGGATCGACCAGTTGGTCGGGGTCGAAGCCCGCGGGCCGCTCGTCGGCGTCGATCACCTTCAGGCGTTCGACGACGAGCTGCTTCTGGTCGTTCCACATCTTGATCCGGCCGCGCAGCTTGACGAACACCGGTGGCGCCGCGGCGCGTGCCGCGGCCATCGCGCCGTCGGCGCTGTCCCACACCTTGCCTTCGATCACCGCGTGCAGGTCGGCGAGCTCGAGCACGAGATAGGGCTTGCCTTGCCTGGTCTCGAGTTCCTTGACGCTGCGCAGTTGGGCGAAGCAGTCCCATTCGTGCTCGGCGGGTTCGAGCGCGGCGAGGTTGGGTGCCAGCACGATGCGCTGCTTTTGTTCGTCGTCGTTCACGTTTCCTCGCACCAAGTGCGAAGGCGAAGCACCGCCTTCTCGAGAGACTCCATCGCGGCCGCGTAGCTGGCGCGCAGAAAGCCCGGGGCGCCGAAGGCGCTGCCCGGCACCAGGGCCAGGTGATGGCGTTCGAGCAGTTGCCTGGCTGCGGCGACGTCGTCGAGCCCGCGCGCGCCGCAGATCGAGCGCACGTCGATCATCGCGTAGAACGCGCCGCGCGGTGGCTGCAGGGTGAGTCCGGGCAGTTGGTTGACGGCGTCGACCAGGTAGCGGCGGCGTTCGTCGAACGCCCGCATGCGCTCGGCGGTGTGTGCCGGCATCGGATCGCGGCACGCCTGCAGCATCGCCGCCTGGCTGATCGTGCACGGGTTGCCGAGCACCTGGCTCTGGATGCGCGCCGCCGCGCCGACGACGGGCGCGGGACCGGCCAGGAAACTCGTGCGCCAGCCGGTCAGCGTGTGGCTCTTGGTGAAGCCGTTGACGACCAGGGTGCGATCCCGGCCTCCGGGAACGGCCGCCGGCGAGACGTGCTTCGCGTCGTCGTAGAGCAGGGTCGCGTAGATCTCGTCGGAGACGATCCACATGTCGCGCCTGGCGCACAGGTCGACCAGCGCGCGCACGTCGTCGCGCCCGGCGACCGCGCCGGACGGGTTGTTGGGGAAGTTTGCGATCACCCCTTTGGCGTCGTGCTCGTCGGCGAAACGCGCGAGGGTCGCCTCGTCGTGCACGAAGCCGCGTTGGGGGGCTGGCGGCACGATCACCGGTTCGCCGTCGGCCATCGTCACCAACGCCGGATACGACACCCAGTAGGGCGCCAGCACCAGCACGCGGTCGCCGGGTTCGACGAGGGTATCGAGGGCCATGTGCAGAGCACCCTTGGCGCCGGCGCAGACGATCACTTCGCTCTCGTCGTAGGACAGGCCGAAGGTCGCCGACAGCCATTCGGCGCCGGCAGCACGAAGCGCCGGCTTGCCGCTGGCCGCGGTGTAGCGGTAGTCGCCGCGCTCGATCGCGTCGATGCCGGCTTTGGCGATCGGTTCGGGGGTCGGGAAGTCCGGTTCGCCGGCGCCGAGCGAGACGACGTCGTGTCCGGCAGCCTTGAGCCGCAGCACCTCGGCGGTGATCGCGAGGGTCATCGACTCCTCGATGCGCTGGGAACGACGGTTCGGGACGAGGCCGGCCATGTCGCGAGTAGACCGGCAGCGACCGCCCAAGGCAAACCCGCGCGAAGGTCGGGAAGGTCTCGTCGGCTGGCGCGTCCCAGTCGTCCCGCGCCGGCCCCACGCGGCATCCGCCGCAGTTCGACCGTGCAGCCGGCCGCATCCAGAACTACGCTGCCCCGCCCGATGGCCAAGAAGTCGAAGCCGAAACCGAAGAAGCGCATCTGGCGCGCGCTGTTGCTGACCGTGCTCGGACTGGGGGTATTCCTCCTGATGTTCGTGTCGGCGTTCGTCTTCAACCCGTTCGAAGGGGCGCTGCCCGAGCTGCGTGACGTGGTACCGCGCGGCGTCAACTTCTTCGTGCGAAAGCGCGGCCTCGCCGCCGACTTCGATCCGTTCCCCGAGCCGCGGTTCTGGCCGGCGCTGAGCGCGGCGAACGGCTTTGATGCGGTCGAGAACGGGCCGCTCGGGCGGGCGTGGGGGCCCGAGCTGCGCAAGGCCGCCGACTCCGCCCGGCAGGCCGCGGACGAGGTGCGGCGGGCGACTGGCGGTTGGGTCGACCTGCTCGACGACATCGTCGGGCGGGAGGTGGTCGTCGCCGGCTACACGATGGACTATTCGGCGCAGCCGCCACGGCCGTTGGCCGAGCCGCATTGGTGCGTCTACACGCGGGTGAGCTGGAAGATCAAGGCGGCCTACGGCATGGCTGGGTTCGGCTTCGTCGCCGGCATGGCCGCCGACCAGGGCGTGCAGATCGCAAACGAAGACGATCTGTTGGTCATTACGCTGCCGGGGCAGCCCGGGCCGATCTACGTCAAGCGCTTCCTCGACGTGTTGATGGTCGCCAACGGCCGCAAGCTGCTCGATCAGGCGCAGGCGCTGATCCTCGGTAACCGTGATGAGGAGCCGATCGGCCAGCAGCCGGCCTACACCGACGGCGCCGTCGCGCGCATCGACGAGTGGGCGCGCGACAACGACGTCGCCGACCCGAACGTGCTCGAGTTCCTGGTCGAGCCGAATGCGTTCGACGGCTTCCAGCGCTATGCGAGTCGTTGGCCGAACCCGCAGAACCCGGACAGCATGAACGAGCGGGTGCTCGCCAGCTTCCTCAATCTGAAGGGTTGGACGCAGGTCACCGGCGGCCTCTTGTTCGCGGACGGAGTGCTCGGTGCGACCGGCGAGGTCGGCCTCAACAGCAAGCAGCACACCCAGTTCCAGAGCAGCTTCTACACCACGGACAAGCAGCGCCGCGCGCAGTGGCTGGACGACTTTCTGCGCATGGTGCCGGAGAGTTCGTGCGCGGCGGCGGCGCTGCGCGTGCCGGCCGGCGACTTCCTGCACGCCATGTTCGATGCGCTCGAGCCGGACGAGAAGTCGCTGATCAACGACGCGCTGCGGCGCGCGACGTTCCAGGGTACGCAAGTGCGCGACGTGCGCGACCTCGTCGACCGCATCCGTATCGCGTTCCAGTCGCGCACGGGCTTCGTCTTCCGCCGCAACCAGCCGGATACCAGTCGCGACAAAGAAACCGGAGAGCTGCTGGTGCCCGTGACGGCGAAGTCCCCGATGCCGCAGGTCGCATGGGTGTTCTGGCTGCGGCCGAATGGCGCGCCGCTGGTCGAGGAGCTGGTGACGATGCTGCGCACCTACTACTCGAGTTTCGGCTTCCGCAAGGTCTGGCACCTGAAGGTGCCGATCGGCAACAGCGGCGCCACATTGCCCGAGCCGGTCACCGAGTTCACCAATCCGCAGATTCCCGCCACCGGCGAAATCGCGATGATCGTGTTCCGGGACTTCTTCGTGGTGTCGAACTCGGGGCCGCTGATCCGCGACATCCTGCGCACCCGCTACGGCGTGCGCACCGGAGCCCGGTCGATTCGGGAGTCGCGCGAATACGACGAGGTCGAGAGAGAACTGTCGGACACGCTCAGCGGCTTGGTGTGGCTCGACGGCCCGAACCTCGAACCGGTGTTCGACGACTACCTGGCGTTCGCGGACCAGAGCTCCGTCGATCCGGACCCGAAGTGGATGATGGACATGCGTCCGAGCGCCGAGGATGCGGTGCGCCGGCGGGACTACCCGCGTTACCCGAGCATCTCGAGCATGCCCAAGAGCCTGACCGAACCGGGGGGGGAGTTCGACCGTCGGGTCGTCGCGTACATGCGCGAGCAGTGGGCGCGCACGCGCACCAGCTTCACCGCCGCCGACCGGTTGGCGGTCGAGCAGCTCCGCGGACTCGCCCGGATGATGCGGGCCGCCGCGGTGCAGGTCGAACTCGCCAACAACTACATCCGCTACCAGGTGCGCGTGATGACGGACGTGCGGTGAGTGCCGGTCCCGTGCGGAGGGGGCTTGAAATGCCGAAGTCGTGCGCTACCGTCTCCGGCCCTCGCTGGAACGCCCAGGTGGCGGAATTGGCAGACGCGCTAGCTTGAGGTGCTAGTTCCCTACGGGGATTGGAGGTTCAAGTCCTCTCCTGGGCACCACTTTCCCCCGCGCTTCGATGCGGTGCGGGAAAGCCCGTTCCATCGAGCCCGTCCCATCGAGATTGGGGCCGCGGTCGACCGCGGGTTTTCACGGGTGGCCGCGGGTCCGCTCAGGTGCGGCCGATCGTGATTCCGATAGCGCCGACATGCGCCTTCCCCGGCATGACCAGACCCGGCACGGTGGGTTTACCCTGCTCGAGTTGATGATCGTGGTCGCGATCCTCGCGATCATCGCGTCGGTCGGGGTGCCGAACTACATCGCCGCCCTGCGCACGGCGCGCATCGGCAAGGCGAAGCACGAGTTGGTCACGATCTCGCATGCGATCGATGCGTTCACCGCCAACAACGGCGGACACCTGCCGCTGTCGCTCTACCAGGTCGGCTTCGGTGGCAAGCGGGATCCCTGGGGTGTGCCCTACTGCTACCTGAACTACGGCGACGGGACCGGCGACGGGCTCGAGTGGGCGATCGAGGCCGGGCTGGTCGATCCGTCGGCGTTCGGACCGATCGCCGGCGGCGGAGGCGGCGGCGGAGGCGGCGGCGGAGGTGGCGCGGCCCTCGGCGGTGATCGCGGCAACGGCGGCGACGGCGGCATCGCGTCGGCGGCGCCGAGCACCCTGCCGCAGGGGCCCGTCGTGGCTCCCATCGATGCGCCGGCCGCGATCAACTATGACGCGCTCAAGCTGAAGGTCGGCCGCGAGCTGACGCTCGTCGAACGGGGCGCCATCGACGTCGCCGTCAAGAACGAAGGCGAGTTCTCGATCTTCACCGGGGTTGCGGTCGGGACGACACGTCGCCGCGACCAGTACATGTTTCCGCTGAACACCGACTACGACCTGTTCAGCCTCGGCCCGGATCACCAGACGGCGGTGTCCCTGGGTGAGCCGGTCGGGCTCGACGACGTCATCCGGGCCAACAACGGCGGCTACTTCGGACCCGCCTCGGAGTACTGATGGCACCTTCCCGATTCGTGCGCTGGCGTTACGTCGTCGACTGGAAGCTGCAGGGCAGCCTGATCGTGCACGGCGTCGTCTACGGCGTGTTGGTGCTGCTCGCGGTCAGCTTCGGCGTGTTTGCCCCGCTGCTGTGGGAGCTGGGCGTCGGTGGGGCGCCCGAGCAGGACTTCGAAGAGCATGCGATCGTGCTGCTCTACCTGCACGAACGGTTCTGGCTGCTGGCCGCGGCCTGCCTGGTGGTGGTGGTGATCGGCGCGATCCGCTTCTCCCACCGCGTGGCCGGGCCGATGGTGCGCTACAAGCGCAACTTGCGCTTGCTGGCCGCCGGCAAGCTGCCGCCGCCGCTGCGTACCCGCAGCAACGACTTCCTGAAGGAAGAGGTCGCCTGCCTGAACGAAGCGGTGGCCGGCGTGGGCGAGCGGGTCGAGGCGATCCGGCGTGCGCAGGCGGATCTGCGCCACCAGCTCGCCGCGTGGCTGGAGTCGGAGCAACCCCCTGCGCAGGCCGTCGAGACCCTGCTGGCCGCGTGCGCGGAGGTGGATCGCGCCATCGACGAGTTCGTGCACGTCGATACCGCGGATGAACGTCGTCCCGACTCCGCCGGGCCGGCGCCGGCCGAACTGATCGGGCAAGCCGGCAGTGTCTGATGTCAGCGCATCGCGGCAGGCGCGCGCCCCGGTAGCGGATGCGCTGACCTCGCGCATCGGTCGCCGGTTCGTGCTGCTGTTCGCGATCTGTGCGTTGGTGCCGCTGGTGGTGTTCGCGACCTTGTCGGTGTCGCGTGTCACCAGCCAGATGCACGCCGACCTGCGCAAGGCGCTGCACAATGCCGCCAAGACCTCCGGCATGGGGTTGGCCGCGAACCTGAGCCAGATCGCCGGTGACCTCGCGATGGCGGCCGAACTCATCCAGAACTGGCGCACCGAGGGCGCGTGGTCGGGCGGGGAGGCGCTGCGGCGGCAGGCGGGCGCGCACTGCGAAGCGATCTGGTTGCTCGAACAGGATCACGTCGAAGTGCTGCTCGGGGACGGAGAGCCGCCGCCGCACGCCTTCGATGAGGCCGAGCGCGCCCACTTGCTGTCCGGCTTGCCGCTGGTGCAGGTGGTGGGCGACACCCTGGACCTGCTGATGACCCTGCACACCGATCCGGCCGATGCCGATGCGCCGCGCCTGTGTGCGCTGGTGCGCCGCGACTGGTTCTGGGATCCACAGGTGTTGCGCGCCGTCAACTGCGAGTTCGTTGCGTTCGATCGCCGCGGGCGAGTCTTGTCGCACACGTTCGAACGCATGCCGGACATGCGGGCGCTGTCGGCGACCGTGGTGAGCCAGCGTTCGTCGGCGACGATCGAGTGGCAGGTCGGCGACGTGCCGTACCTGGCGCGCTGTTGGTGTGCGTTCCTGCGGCCGCAATACGGGCTCGACCTGTGGGTGGTGCAGACCCGCGCGAGGTCGGAGGCGTTTGCGGTCGCCGACTCGTTCGTCACTTGGTTCTGGCTGACGGCCGCCGGCACCCTGCTGTCGGTCGTCTTGGCCAGCATGGCGGTGATGCGGCGCACCCCCGGGCCGATCATGTCGCTGCAGCACGCCACCCGCCGGCTCGGCGACGGCGATCTCGACGCGCGCGTCTGGATCGAGAGCCGCGACGAACTCGGCGACCTCGGCGGCGCGTTCAACGACATGGCGGAGCGACTGCAGGAGAACATCGCTCGGCGGGAGCAGACCGAGCGCGAACTGGTGGCGTCGCGCGATGCCGCGCTGCAGGCCGTCAAGGCGAAGGCGGAGTTCGTGACCAACGTCAGCCACGAGTTCCGCACACCGATGGCCGAGATCCTCGGCGCGACCGAGATCCTGAGCCAGATCGACGACGACGACGACGGCAGCGTGCGTGAGGAGTTCGCCAACATCGCGCTGCACGGCGCGCAGCGGCTGGCGCGTCTGGTCGACGACGTGCTCGAACTCGGTCAGACCAGCGGCGGTGCGCGGGAACCGATCGATCTGCGCAGCAGCCTGCAGCTCGCCATCGCGGACATGCCGCCCGATGTGCGCGACCGCGTCGTCTGTAGCGTCGACGAGGATCTGCCGTGTGTGCTCGGCGACGGCACCCGATTGGGCGAGACCTGGCGCCGGTTGATCGACAATGCCGCCAAGTTCAGTGCGCCCGACACGCCGATCGAAGTGCGGGTCACGCGGGCGGGGACCCGGGTGCTGATCGACTTCGTCGACCGCGGCGTCGGGATTGCTCCCGAGGATCAGCCGCACGTGTTCGAGCCGTTCTCGCAGGTCGGCCGCGACCAGATGACCGACAAGGCGCACGGCACCGGCCTTGGGCTGACGCTCGCCCGCAGCGTGATCGAATCGCACGGGGGATCGATCCGTCTCAGCAGCGAACTCGGCAAGGGGTCGACGTTCCGCATCAGCCTGCCGCTGGAACGCGACACCGCACTCGGATGATCAGCGAACGGCCGCGCGCAGCAGTTGCCACAGGGCCGCGACGTGCTCGCGTTCGGTCGTCAAAGCGCCGATCGACACGCGCACCATCCAGCGGCCGTCGAGCTGGGCCGGCGTCAACCACGCGCGGCCGGTCGCGTGCACCCGATCGAGCCAGGCGAGCGTGTGGCGGTCGAGTTCGTCACCGGTGAGGTCCGGTGGTTCGTGGCGCACGCACAGTGTCTGCAGCGGGGATGGCACCAGTACCCGCCAGGGTGGAGTGGACTCGATTTGTTGGCGCAGCCAACGCGCGTTGGCCAGATCGCGCCGCAGCCGCGCCTGCAGGCGTTCGGTTCCGTGGGTGCGGATCAGGCTCCACAGCTTCAGGGCGCGGAACCGCCGACCAAGCGCGATGCCCCAGTCGCGATAGGTCTTGACGCGGTCATCGAAATCCGTCCGCAGGTAGCTCGGGTCGGTGCGCATCACCCGCACGAGGTGCTGGTCGTCGCGCACGTAGAGCACCGAGCAATCGAACGACACGCCGAGCCACTTGTGTGGGTTCATCACCAGCGAGTCGGCGCGCTCGATGCCGGTGAACAGGGTGCGCATCTCTGGCAGCAGCAGCGCGCTACCGGCCATGGCGGTGTCGACGTGCAGCCAGATGTCGTGCTCGGCGACGGCGTCGGCGATCGCGGTGAGCGGATCGAAGGCGGTCGTGGTGGTCGTGCCGGCGGTCGCGACGACCGCGCACGGCCGCCGTCCGGCGGCAAGGTCGGCGGCGGTTTCCGCCCGCAGGGCTTCCGCGTCCATCGCGCGGTGGGCATCGACACGGACTTGGCGCACGTGATCGCGACCGAAACCGGCGATCATCGCGGCCTTCAGCACCGAGCTGTGGGCTTCGGCGCTGGTGTAGACGACCAGCGGGGCTTCACCGTGCTGCATGCCGGCGGTGATCGCGCCGTGCGCGGTGGTTCGCTCGCGGGCTGCGACCAGCGCGATCAGCGTGCTCGTCGAGGCGGTGTCCTGGATCACTCCCTGCCAGTCGTCGCTGAGTCCGCACATGCGGCGCAACCAGTCGACGGCGCGATCCTCGAGTTCGGTCAGCGCCGGTGCGGACTGCCAGGTGAGGCCGAGCGCCCCGATCCCCGTGCTCAGGAAGTCTCCGAGCACGGCCGCGAGGTCGCCGTTCGACGGGAAGTAGGCGAAGAACGACGGGTGTTGCCAGTGCGGCAGTGCCGGCAACAACCGTTCGTCGAGGTCGCGCAGCACCGCCTCGAACCCCTCGGGGTGGCGCGGCGGATCGGCGGGCAGTTGCGCCAGCAGTTCGCCCGGATGCGCGTCGTTGGTGACCGGGCGCTTGGCCAGGTCGCGGCGGTAGTCGGCGATCCAGTCGACGACGCGGTGTGCCAGCCGTCGGAACTCCTCGGGGTCGAGCGAAGGAGACGAAAACTGTGCAGAATCGGGCATGGCGAGGTGGCAGTGTCGGACTTTGCGACGCTCCGTCGGCGCAGCGACCTTGCGACGGGAACTTCGCGGTCGGCGCGTGGTGCGATCGTTCAGCCTAGCTGCAACGCAGTCCCGGTCGCGCGTTCGGGCGAGGGATTCTCCGCCCGCTTTGCGCGGGTGACGGGATTGCCGGCGCGTGTATGCTCGCGCCCTCGGCGAAAGCATGATCGACCCACATCCTCATTCTTCGGAGCCGACGGACGCCCAGATCACGGCGACGATCGCGGTCCTGGGCGACGACCGCGGGCCCTTGCAGGAGACGGCGCGGCGCAGCCTGTTGCGCTGGGGAGCGCGGGCGGTGCCGTTGCTGCGCGAACACGCCGACTGTGCGCGGGTGCAGGTTCGTATTCGTTGCCGGCAACTGCTGCGTGCGATCGAACTGCGCCAGCTCGTCGGCCGGTTCGCCCGCCTGCAACTCGATCGCAGCGGCCGCTCGTCGGTGCCCGGACTGCTCGAAGGTGCGGTGCTCGCCGCGCAGATCGTGCGCACGTTCGTGCCCGAGGCGCGCCAACTGGCAGCACGACTGCGACGCGAGGCGAACGCGCTGCGCCGCGACTGCACCGGGCGCAGCGTGCCGATGTGCGCGCGGCTGCTGGCCGAGCGCATGCACGATCGCCTCGGCCTCGCCCGCTGCGACGCCGAGCGACTCGATGCCGAGCACGTGTTGATCGATCGGGTGCTGCAGAACGGCGTCGGCGCGCCGGTGTCGCTGTCACTGATCTACCTGCTGGTCGCGCGCTGGGCCGGCCTGTCGGCGGCCGGCGTCGCGATGCCCGACCACTTCCTGGTCCGCCTGCACGGGCCGCGCCCGCTGCTGCTCGACCCGTTCCACGGCGGTCGCGTGGTGACCAAGGTCGACTGCGCGCGCTACCTGCGCGCCAACGGCCACGACCGCGTGCGCGAGCACCTGCGCGACCTCAGCGACTGCGAGGTGCTGATCCACTACCTGCGCGCGCTGCGCAAGACGTCGGCACGGCGGCCGACCAACGACGCGCAGGTGACGCTCGGGCGCGCCCTCGAGCTGTTGGAACCGCGCTGAAGTCTCCGCTGGGGCTTCCGCTGGGCTGACGTGCTGCCGGCCCCGTCAATAGGGGTACGGCAGCCAGCTCCGCACTTCGTAGTAGACCGGCCCGAACAGCTCCGGCAGGAAGTTGATGATCGCGACGAAGATGACGATGCCCATGTAGGGAATGCGCATCAGGCTGTCGTAGAAGTGCTGCGACTTCGGCACGAGGCCGGTGACCACGCCGGTGCCGTCGAGCGGCGGCAGCGGGATCAGGTTGAACACCGCCAGCAGCAGGTTCAGCATCAGGAATACGTGGGCGATGCGGTGGATGGCTTCCTCGGTGCCGGTGTCCGGGCGTGCGATGAAGTAGAGCACGGCGAACGCGATCGCCGCGAGCAGAGTGTTCGACAGCGGGCCGGCCGCCGACATCAAAGCCGCGCGCTTCGGATGGCGTGCGGCCCAGTGCGGATCGACCGGTGCGTGGGCGTAGCCGAAGCACCAGCTTCCCTGGCTGAGCA
Organism: bacterium; assembly: GCA_011051855.1. Taxonomy (GTDB): domain Bacteria; phylum Planctomycetota; class UBA1135; order UBA1135; family UBA2386. The sequence continues at coordinate 14,493 of DRKG01000292.1, forward strand.
GCAGCGCCAGCAGCGGCAGCACGATCGTGCCGAACGGCTCCCGCTGCATGTGCGGGATTGGGTTCAGCGTCATCTGACCGCCGTAGTAGGCGGTGCGGTCGCCGCCGAGGAACGCAAACAGCGCGTGGGCGGCCTCGTGAAACGTCAGGCTGATGATCAGCGTGACGTAGAGCAGGATGATCGCCTCCCAGTCCACTATTCGTCCTCTTCGGTGGTTGTTTCGGCGGCTTCTTCGCCGAGTGATTGCTCGAGTTCGGCCGTGACCTTCTTCACCTTGGTTTCGGTCGCCTGCAGCTTCTTGCGGCAGTGGCCGAGCAACACGGCGGCACGTTCGACCTTGTCACTGAGCTCGTCGAGGTCGATCTCGCCGGACTCGATCTCATCGAGGATCGTGTCGAGTTCGCTGCTCAGTTCGCTATAGCTCGGGTCGCTCTTCTTCTTGCTACTCATGGTCTGCGTTCTCGTCCTGGTCCGGCCGCGTGGCGTCGACGTGCACCTCGGCGGTGCCGTCGCGGAACTGTATGGCAAGCCGCTCCGAGGTCGCCAACTTGGCGATCGAAGGTGCGATGCGGCCGTCCTGGCCGCGCACGATCGTGAAACCGCGCTGCAGTACGCGTTTGGGGTCGAGCAGGCGGCGCCGGGTGTCGGCGCGTTCGAGCCGCACGGCGGCGCGCTCGAGCAGGCGGCCGCTGGCGTTCTGCAGGCGCATCACCGCGCGGGCGCTTTCGGTGCGTTCGCGCATCAGGCGCAGGTTGGTGTGCACGGCGAGGTCGCGCCCGGCTTCGGCGAGGCGGCGGTGTGCCGCCGCCAACCGGTCGCCGGTGGCTCGCGCGATGCGTCGGCTGGTCTCGGCCAGGGCATGCGCGCTGTCGGCGAGCACGTCGGCGACGGTGTCGGCGAGCCGTTCGCCACGTTCGCGCACGTCGTTGCGCGCCGATTCGACCAGGCGCACCAGGAGCTCGGCGACCGCCGTCGGTGTCTTCTCGGACTGCGCGATCACATCGAGCACCGACTGGTCGCGTTGGTGGCCGATGCCGACGATCACCTTCAGAGGATGCCGTGCGACCGCGATCGCGACCTCGCGGTCGTCGAACCACGCCAGGTCGGTGCGCGAGCCGCCGCCGCGCACGATGCACAGCACGTCGAACTGATTGCTATGCTCGGCGAACCACGCGAGGCCGCGCAGCAGTGTCGGTTTCAGATCGACTCCCTGCACCTTGATCGGGAACAGCGTCACGTCGAAGCCGCAACGTGACTCCTCTGCATGGCGCAGGAAGTCGTTCCAACCGTCGGCATCGGGGCTGGTCAGTACGCCGACCCGCAGGGTAGGAACCGGCAGCCCGAGCTGGCGGTTTCGCTCGAGCAGGCCCTTCTGCGCCAGTTCGCGCAGGATCTGTTCCTTGGTCAGCGCGAGCTTGCCGAGCGTGAAGCTCGGGTCGATGTCGTTGACGATCACCTGGAATCGCCCGCTGCCCGGATAGAAGTCGGGGCGGACCAGCGCGCGGATCTCGAGGCCGTCGCGCAAGGTCAGCGGCGGGTCGCCGCGCTCGAGAGCCGGCAGCAGCTTCTCCGCCGTGCGCGCGAACATCGCGACGTCGACCACCGCTTTCGGCCGTTGCGCGCGCGGCATCTTCTCGACCAGCCGGAAGAACCGGTGCTCGCGGCCGCTGGACTTGTCGAAGTCGACGACTTCGCCGATGAGCCAGATCGACTGCGGGAAGGCGTCGGCGATGCAGCCCTTCACCCGCTGGTTGAACTCGGAGATCGTCAGTGCCGGCGGGGGCTCGTCGCTCTCGACGGGGGGCGGCGCGGTCGGAGCCGTGAGCGTGCCCGCCAGCAGAGACGGGATCTCCGGGGCGAACTCGAAC
>DRKG01000293.1 GCA_011051855.1 bacterium
CTGCATCGCGTGGGGCAACGCCGCGGCGCGCCGGTTCCAGGCGCGCGGTCGGGGTTGCATCGTCGGGGTCACCTCGGTGGCGCAGGACCGCGGCCGCATCGGCCGGCCGGTCTACAACGCCAGCAAGGCCGGCATGGACACCTACCTGGAAGCGCTGCGCAACCGCCTCTGGCGGCACGGCGTGCAGGTCACGACGATTCGGCCGGGCTTCGTCGAAACGCCGATGACGGCGGGCATGCAGCTCAAGGGCGCGATCTCGGCGGACCGGGCGGCGGAGCTGGTCCTGAAGGCGCGCGATCGCAAGGCGGCGATCGCCTACGTGCCGGCGAAGTGGCGGCTGATCATGTTCGTGATTCGCAACATCCCTTCGTTCGTGTTCCGCAAGCTGTCGATCTGAGAGTCGATGACGGATGTGGATCGGGCTAGGCAGTTCCCTCGGCAGGTCTCGATGATGGTGTCGTTTCCATGAAGGCCTGGGTCGACGAACAGGTGACTGGCTTCGGCATGTCGGTCGGCGGGCCGGCGAAGGTGTTGCGGCCCGAGACGGTCGAGCAGCTCGCCGATGCGTTCGCCGAGGTGCGGAAGGACGGCGGCAACGTGGCGTTGCGCGGAGCCGGCTGCAGCTACGGCGATGCGTCGACCAACGTCGGCGGGCGGGTGCTCGACCTGACCCGGATGAACCGCATCCTGTCGTTCGATCCGGCGTCCGGCGTCGCGGTGTGCGAACCGGGTGTGACCGTGCGCGATTTGTGGCGGCGCTCGATCCGCGACGGCTACTGGCCGCGCGTCGTCAGCGGCACGATGGCCGTGTCGATGGGCGGTGCGGCGGCGATGAACATCCACGGCAAGAACAACTACGCGCTCGGTTCGTTCGGCGAATGTGTGCGGTCGTTCGAGCTGATGACGGCCGCCGGCGAGATCGTGCGGTGTTCGCGCGACGAGCGGCCCGAGCTGTTCCACGCGGCGATCGGCGGCTTCGGCATGCTCGGTTGCTTCACCCGGCTCGAGATCGAGACCAAGCGCGTGCATTCCGGGCGCATGCGCGTCTGGGGCATCGTCGCCGACGACCTCGACCACAACCTGCAGATCCTCGAAGACCTGCACGAACAAGCCGACTACCTGGTGTCGTGGCTCGACTTCCACGGCAAGGGTGTCGCGCTCGGGCGCGGCATCATGCACCGCGCCGATCAGATGCAGCCCGGCGAGGATCCCGACGGCCTGCGCTTCTTCGACCCGGCGCTGCAGGACGTGCCGACGACGCTGTTCGGCGTGGTGCCGAAAGGCTGGCTGTGGCCCGGCATGTGGGCGGCGGTCGCACTGAAGCAGGTGCACCTGGTCAACTGGCTGAAGTTCCGGGCCGGTTCCGGCGAACAGCGCAAGTCGCCCTACCTGCAGACGCACGGCGCGTTCCACTTCCTGCTCGACTACGTGCCGCGCTGGCAGTGGATGACCAAGCCGGGCGGCCTGATCCAGTTCCAGCCGTTCGTGCCGAAGGCCGAGGCGTCGCGGGTGCTTCGCCGGCTGATCGAAATGTGCCAGGAGCGCGGCTTCGTGCCGTATCTGGGAGTGCTCAAGAAGCACCGCCCCGACCCCTTCTTGATGACGCACGCGGTCGACGGCTACTCGATGGCGATGGACATCGCCGTCAGCACCAACCGACGCCGTCGAGAAGAGCTGTGGCGGCATTGCCGCGAGATGGCCGACATCGTGCTCGATGCCGGTGGGCGGTTCTACTACGCCAAGGACGCGGTGCTGCAGGAGTCGTCGTTCGCCAAGGTGCACGGTGGCGACGCGGTGGCGAAGTTCCGTGCGCTGAAGCAACAGTGGGACCCGCAGGGCATGCTGCAGACGGACCTGTCGCGGCGGCTGGGGGTCTGAGGCGGGGAATCGGGGGCGGTGCGCGACGGCGGGCGCGATCGGGCTGCCTGCTGGGCTGCCAACGTGGAGTCGTCGTCAGAGGCCGCCCACGATTCCGAGCCCCTGAGTCCCGATCGGGACAGATCCTGCCGCTACGCCAGCGAAGCTCCTGCGTCTTGTTGGCCTTCGACCGGAAGACCTGCCAGGTCATGCAGGGCTCGACGGCCGAGAGCACGCAGATCGGTCCGGATCGGATCGGGTTGTCGTGAAGGAAGCCGAGCGCAACGTCCTCCTTGCGGATGTGGCTCGAGGCGAGGTGGCGGGTCGGGATGGCCAGCCTCTTGGCACTCGTCGCGACCTCATCGCGGAGCATCTTCGTCACGGCCTGGACGAAGGTGCCGAACTGCTTCAAGAGCACGCCCTGGCGGTCGAGCGCGGCGAGCTTGCCCTTGACGGCGCCGAGGAGTGCGGCATCGACTGCTGGCCCGTGCCATCATGAGTGGATGACGAACGGGCTGTTCGAACTCCCGACCCCGGTGACCCACACGTCGTTGGGCCTGGTTGCGTCGATCGCCTTCAGCCCGGCGGGGAGGCTGGTTGCCAAGGGCCGCAAGCCTGGGCTGCGAGACTGCCGGCGAGCAGCACGCCGATGTAGGGGAACAGCAGCGCGAACGCGAACCACCAGCCTTCGCGCCGAGCCGCCGTGCGCACCCGCTCGGCGCGGGTCGCGAAGGTCTCCAGCAGGGGGACGTCGCGGTAGGGGTCGAAGGTGCGGTCGTCGCGCAGCACGCCGAATGCGCTGACCGTGGCGCCGATCGGCAGCAGGGTGGCGCTGTGGCGGCGCGAACCGAACTCGAACTCGCCCCGCAGCCACGCATCGTCGTGCACGCTCAGCGAGCGCATCGGGAGTGCCGGCGCCCGGGCGAACAGGAACGTCTTCAGACCCTGGCACCGCAGCATGAGCGCCATCCCCCGCTCCGCTTGTGCCCGCGGGCGATACGGGTTAGACTTCTCGGCCAGAGAACCGGCAGCGTGCCGGGCAAGTACAACACAAGTAGCTGTCGGTCGCCTCGGCCGGGCAGTTCGTCGGCCGGCCCCTTCGGGCGTCGGTCTCAAGTCGAGGCACGAGATGGCCGATGCCATCGTCAGTTGTGCAGCAATCCGACACCGTTCGGTTCGCACGGCTGGCAGCAACGATGATTCCGCCGTTCGCGACGGGTGGCGACCATGTGGGTCGGCCGAAGAACGCGGGCGCAGGCGCCGGGCAAGCCGGGCGCAACCAACAACCGAGACACGCACGGCGTCCAGCCACAGGTGGTGGCGCGCCGGCGAAGAGAAGATCCAGAAGTGAGTTTCGAATCCCTCGGGCTGAAGCAGCCCATCCTGCAAGGCGTGCGCGACGCCGGCTACGAACAGCCGACCGACATCCAAGCGCGCGCGATTCCGAAGATCCTCGCCGGCGAAGAACTGATCGGGCTCGGTCAGACCGGCAGCGGCAAGACGGCGGCCTTCGGGCTGCCGATGCTCGACCGGCTGTGCGGAGGCGAACCCGGTTTGCGCGGCCTGATCATCGTGCCGACGCGCGAACTGTGCGTGCAGGTCGCCGAGAACCTGCGCATCTACAGCAAGCACGCCGGCCTGCACGTGTGCACCGCGTTCGGCGGTATCGACATGTCGATCCAGGAGAGCGCGTTCAAGCGTGGCCTCGACGTGCTGGTAGCCTGTCCGGGTCGCTTGATCGATCACCTCGAGCGGCGCAACATCACGCTCGAGAAGGTCGAGATGGTGGTGCTCGACGAGGCCGACCGCATGCTCGACATGGGCTTCATGCCGCAGATCCGGCGAGTCTTCGTGCGCCTGCCTCAAGAGCGGCAGAACCTGCTGTTCAGCGCCACGCTGCCGAAGGAGGTCGAAGGGCTGGTCGAGGACTTCCTGCCCGGGGCGGAGCGCGTGCAGATCGGTTCGCGCAGCCAGGCCGCCAAGACCATCACGCACCGCTTCGCCGCGGTGCCGGTCGCCGACAAGGCGCGTGCGTGCGAACGGCTCCTGGACCGGGAGGACGGTCGCGTGCTGATCTTCGTCAACAAGAAGATCGGTTGCGAGAAGCTGGGCAACGCGCTCAAGCGCGCCGGGCTGCCGGCGGACTCGATCCACGGCGACAAGAGCGCCGAGGCGCGGCACGCATGCCTGCAAGCGTTCTCGCGCGGCAAGACCCGATTCTTGGTCGCGACCGACGTCGCGGCGCGCGGCATCGACGTCGACGACGTCGAGCTGGTGATCAACTACGACTTCCCGCTGGCCCTAGAGGATTACATCCACCGTTCGGGGCGCACCGGCCGCGCCGGCAAGGCCGGCCGTTGCGTGTCGCTGGTCGCCCCTTCGGAGAAACGCCTCTACGAAGCCGTCAAGGCGCACCTCGGTGGCAAGGAAGTCAAGGACGCGCCGGCCGCGCCGGGGCGCGGCTACGGCATGCCGAAGGGGCGCGCCGGTGCCCGTCGCGGCGGCGGCAAGGGATCCGGCCGTGGGCAGGGCCGGGGCCGCGGTGGCGGTCGCCGCACGACGGCCGGGGCCATCTGATCGGCATGGTCGGAGCGGCCCGCAACGCGGCTTGGGTGGCGTGCTTGCCGTGTTGGCTCGTCTTGTGGGGTTGTGCCGGCGCGCCAGCGGTGACGCTCGCCGATCTGGCGGGACGGCGTCACGCGCCGCTCGAGGTCGCGCCGCAGCAGGTGCACGTGATCGTGTTCCTGAGCCAGGAATGCCCGATCGCCAACGCCTACGCGCCGACCCTGGCGCGATTGGCCGAGGACTGGCGAGACCAGCCGGTGCGCGTGTTCCTGGTCCACGTCGACCCCGAACTGAGCGTTGCCGAAGCGCGCCGGCACCGCGACGACTACGGCCTACCGGGGGTGGTGCTGCGGGATCCGCGCCACGAACTCGCGCGCCGTCTGGGTATCACCCACACCCCCGAGGCCGTCGTGCTCTCCGATCGTGGGCTGGTCTACCGCGGTCGCATCGACGACCGCTGGCCCGCACTCGGCGTTCGTCGGCCGAAGGCGAGCGTGCACGATCTGCACGATGCCGTCGCGACCGCCCTCCGTGGCGAGGTCGTGCCCGGACCGTATCCCGAACCCACCGGTTGCCTCCTGCCCGAGCCCGCGCCGCGAGGGCGGTGAGCGGTTCAGCCGAGGATCGCTTTGGCGGCGGCCGCGGGGTCGCTTGCCTGCACGAGTGAACGGAACACGTCGTCGAGGTGCTCGCCTTCGTCCTTGCCGGCTTCGGCGCGCAACTGCTCGGCGGTGCCGCAGGCGAGCAGTCGGCCCTTGTCGAGCACGGCGATCCGATGGGCGGTGTTCTCCACCACGTCGAGCAGGTGGCTGCAGTGCAGCACCGCGCCGCCGCGCTCGGCGAACTCGCGCATCAACTGCTTCACGATCAGCGTGGTGGTCACGTCCAGCCCGGACAGCGGTTCGTCGAACACCAGCAGTTTCGGATCGGTCAGGAGTGCCGCCGCGATCGACACCTTCTGCAGCATGCCCTTGCTGAAGGCGACCATCGGCTCGTCTTTGCGGTCGAGGATGCCGAATCCGGCGAGCATGCGTTCGGCACGCGGTGCGATCACCGCGTCGTCGAGATCGAACAGGCGGCCCTTGAGCAGCAGGAACTCCCATGGCGTCAGCGTGTCGTGCAGCCGGGCGACTTCGGGTAGGTAGCCGATCCGTCGACGCGCCTCCGGGTCGGCCAGTGCGTCGATGCCGGCGACGGAGACGCTGCCTGCGTCCGGCGTCAGCAGGCCGACCAGGCACTTCACCGTCGTCGATTTGCCGGCGCCGTTCGGCCCGAGCAGCGCCAGGATCTCGCCGGCCGCGATCCCGAGGTCGAGCCCGTGCAGGGCTACGAAGCTGCCGTAGGACTTGCGCAGGCCGGAGATTGCGAGCATCGCCCTGATCTTGGCGCGCGGGGCTTGTCGGAGCCACCGCGGGCGTCGATTCTTGCGCCTTCCCCCGGTTGCGCACGGAACTCCGTCGGCCGGGTATCGTTCCGGTCCGCTGCGTGCGTATCTCCTGGCTGCTCGTATCGCTCGTCCTGCACGGCGCCGTGGTTTCGTTGGCGTGGTGGTGGGGTGCGTACGCGGTCGAGCCGCAGCGGCCGCCGGCCCGGGTGGTCGTGGCCGCGCAGGATGCGCGCGCCCCGGTGCCGCTGGCGCGCATCGTGCCGCCTCAGCCCCGCCGCGAGGAGGTCGTCGAGCAGGTCGTGGTGCGCGATGTGCAGGTGGCCGAGCCCGAAGCCGAGTCGGAGGCCGAGTCGGATCGTTCCCACGAGTTCCCAGGCCCGCCGCCGCTGTCGCCGTCGGAGATGCTGCAGCGACTGACGCTCGAACGCGTGGTCCTTGCGCGCCACCGACCGGAACCGGCACCTCGAGCGTTGCCGCCGGCCGAGCCGATCGCGGTTGCGCCCGCGGCCGAGCCGGCCGCGCGCGTCGAGGCACAGCGCTGCGACGGTCGGCCTACCCCATATCCACCGCGCGAACGTCGACTCGGGCACGAGGGCACCGTCGTGCTGCGCATCGCCGTCACGGCCGATGGTTCGATCGAGCGCGTGGTCGTGCTCGAACCCTCGCCCTATCCCGGTCTCGACCGCGCGGCGGTGCGCGCTGCCCGCAGGTGGCGTTTCGAGCCGGCGACGGAGGATGGCGTTCCGGTCGCGAGCGAAATCGACGTCGAGGTCGTGTTCC
>DRKG01000294.1 GCA_011051855.1 bacterium
GCGTGACGAAGCCCATCACCGCCGAAGCCATGCACAGGCGCGCGTTGGGGTCGATGTTGTTCGACTTCATGCCGCCCTTGACCCATTTCGACGCCGCATAGCCGTCGAAGACCGTCCACTGGCCGCTGCCGTAGACGGCGACGCCGTTCGGACCTTTCTCCCGCAACGCCTCACCAAACTTCTCGGCGATCAGGTCGAGCGCCTCATCCCACGAGATGCGCTGGAGCTTGCCGTCCTTGCGCAACATCGGATGCAGCAACCGATCCTTGCCGTAGAGCATCGCGGGCAGGTGATAGCCCTTGACGCACAGCAGGCCCTTGTTGACCGGGCTCTTCTCGTCACCGCGCACGGCGACGACCTTGCCATCCTGCACACCGACCTCGACACCGCATCCGGTGCCGCAGTAGCGGCACGGCGCCTTGTCCCAGACCAGTCCTTCCGGACGGTCGGCGGCGATCGCCTGCGACAGACGCTCGGCCTCGGCCTTGTCCTTGGACGAGAACGCGGCGACGGCGGGCGCTGCCGCCAGCGCCTGCAGGAAACCGCGACGATCGGGGTTGTGCTGGTTCATCTCGGGTGCCTCTAGTGATCCTTGCGTTCGACCAAGTTGCCCTTGTGTTCGGGCCTGGCGAGGATGCCGTCGATGACCGCATCGACGGCGTCGGCGGCGGCCGCCTTACCCTCCGCACGCGCGTGCGCGGCGAGCTCCCGCGCCTCCGGAATCAGCTCGGTGTAGAAGCGTTCGGCGACCTCGTACATCCCGTGCCAGTGCGCGTAGTCGGGTGCCATCATCGCGGCCCCGTGGCGCGCGCGACGGCCCTCGTGGTGCCACAGGTAGAACCACGTCCATTCGATCTTCTCGTCGAACGGGCGTTTGGTGAGCAGGCCGTTCTTCTTCAGTGCACCGACGATCTGCTTGCCGGGCTTGGCGAACTTCTCGTTGTAGAGAACGATCAGATCGTCGTACTGCTTGTAGAAGCTGGCGACGTAGTCCTTGGTGTGGCAGTTCGCGCACACCAGCTGCATGCGCGCGCGCTTGTCCTGCCACGAATCGTGGATCAAGGCCTGCCGCTTGGCGGGATCCGTTTCTTTGATGACCCGATGGTCGGCATCGGTGTCGAGCACCAGGCTGACCGGCGGACGATTCGTCCACGAGATGCGCTCGCCGACGTCGTGCGTGATCCTGCCGCCGTTCTTGCTGTTGCCGGACATGTGGCAGGTCGCGCAGGTCGGCGCCGCGGTGTAGTCCTCACCCAGCACCCAGCGCTTGCCGTCGAGGTTCATGCGATCCTTGAGATCGCGGTAGGCGACACCGTGCTTCGATTCCTCGTAGATCTCCTTCTGCGGGTGGTCGGGGCCGAGATGGCACTTTCCGCAGTTCTCGGGTTGGCGGGCACGGCGCGGCGAGAAGTCGTGCCGACTGTGGCATGCCGAGCAGCTCCCGCGCGATCCGTCGAGGTTGATCCGGCCGATACCAGTGTTCGGCCACGTGCCCGGATCGAGCATCGGCTTGCCGTTCTCATCCTTCCGGATACGTCCGAACGCGCTGACGTTGGTCGGTTTGCCGTCGGGACCGGGCTTCAGATCATCGAACGTCAGCTTGCCGCCATCGGTAGCGAGCAGTGCGACCTTGCTGCCGTGGCACTGCATGCAGCCGACCGACACGCTCGCCTTGCCGTTGACCTGATCGAACTCCGGGCGCCCCGGAGTCTTGCCGTGCGGATTGAAGGCAAACCGTTCGTCCCCGGTCAGCGTATCGTCGCGCTTGCCCTCGACGACCTCGGCCAAGAAGTTGTCGAGCGACGCGAGAATGTTGCCGGCGCGCGCATGGTGGCTGCGCGTGAACTCGTCGTAGACCCCCTCGTGGCAGCGGCCGCAGTCCTTCGGTGTCACGATCGCGGCAATCACCACCCCTTCGTGCAGGAACGCGTCGGCTTCGCCCTCGTTGGCTTGGTGGCACTCGACGCAACCGATACCGGAGTGCGCGTGCGTGCTGTACTTCCACTGCTCGACGATGCCCGGATTGCCCTGCGCGTGGCACTCGACGCAGCGCTGGCTCGAAGCCGGCACCGCGACCGGCGCGTCGCGGCCGGCCGACTCGTGCTCCTTGCGCAGCACTTCCATGCGCTGCACGTAGATCAATGAACCGAGAAACATCAGGCCGAGAACGGCGATGACGAACTGCTTGAATCCCAACGACATGGTGTGCTCTGGTTGCGTAGTTCGGGTTAGCTCGGTCTATGCATGAAACAGTGCCTCCGGTGCGCACCATCCGCGTCCAGGCAAGGAAGTCCAGGCAAGGAAGGCGACTGCAGAAGCGCAGGCGGGCACTGGCCCCGCTGAGCATTCTGCCAAGGAGTTCGCGGAGCGAACGGGCGCCGTAGGCGGCCGCTCTTCTGCTGCATGGGCGTGGATCGTGCGTGCCGGAGGTGGTGGTTCATGTATAGATCGGGTTAGTGCGCGACGGCACCCTCCCAGACGGTCAATGCGAGGATCGCCAACACGGCCAGGATGCCGACCCAGACGCTGAACTCGGACGCCGGCCAACGGCGGCGCACCCACGCGTCGACGAACGGCCAGACGAACATCAGGAAGACGATCAGGCCCATGCTGAGCACCGCGACGGTGATCGAGAACAGCTTGAGCCATCGGAAGGTGACGTAGAAGAACCACTCCGGCTTGATCACCTCGGGGGTCGCGAGCGGGTTCGCCACCTCACCCATGGTGGCCGGCAACACGGTCGCCAGCACGCTGAGCAGGATCATCAGGACCAAGCCCATGATGACCTCGGTCAGGAAGTGGTCCGGGAAGAAGTTGAAGAAACGCGGCTCGTCCGGCTTCTCCTTGCCGGTCTTGAACTCGGTGATGCCCTGGATGCGGATGAACGTGATGTGCACGAACAGCAGCAGCATCATGACCATCGGCAGCACGGCTGCGTGCAGGATGAAGAAGCGCGACAGCGTGGTCTTGTTGTAGGCCTCGCCGCCGAGCAGCATCTCCTTCAAGAAGCCGCCGATCAGCGGCACCTGGTCGGTTATCTCCGCACCGACTTTGGCGCCCCAGAAGCTGAGCTGCTCGAACACCAAGCAGTAACCGGTGAACCCGACGACCAGTGTGCACACCAACAGGCACATGCCGATCATCCAGTTCATCTCACGCGGCTTGCGATACGCGCCGGTGAAGAACACGCGCATCTGGTGCAGGATCACGCTCGCGACCATCAGCGTGGCCCCCCACTTGTGGATGCCGCGCAGATACCAGCC
>DRKG01000295.1 GCA_011051855.1 bacterium
GCTGGCCTGGTGCATGAGCAGCGCGATCACCGTGGCCGCGAGGGTCGGCACCGCCGTGCAACGCATGCAGTGGCGGAAGCTGACGCCGACCGGGCCGCGCCAGCACTTCAACGGTCCGCCTCGCGGTCGCCCTCGGGTGCCCGTCCGAGGCGGCGGAACAGCGCGAACAAGTGGTCGCGCGGCCGTTCGACGCGCACGACCTCGCCGCCGCGCCGGCGGGCGTCGTCGGCCAGCGCGACCATCGCGTCGGCGTCGAGGCCGCGCACCACCAGCGCACGTTCGTCGGTCGCCAGGAGTTCGGCGAGTGGGCCGCGCGCGCGCACCGCGCCGCCGTGCAGCAGCAGCACCTCGTCGCTGATTTCCTCGACTTCCAGCAAGTGGTGCGATGCCATCAGGATCGCGGTGCCGCCAGCGGCGCGTTCGCGCAGGATCGTCATCACCGCCTGCGTACCGAACGGGTCGAGGCCCGCGGTCGGCTCGTCGAGCAGCAATACCTCCGGATCGCTGAGCAAGGCCGCCGCCAGCGCCAGGCGTTTCTTCATGCCCGTGCTGAACGTGCGCACGCGCCGGCGTCTGGCGTGGGTGAGTTCGAGCCGGTCCAGCAGAGCCGCGGCGCGCCGGTCGGATTCCGCGTTCGGCAGATCGAGTTCGGCGCCGACGAAGGCCAGGAACTCGGGTGCGGACAGGGTCTGCAGCGGCAGTTCGGCCTCGCTCTGGAACGCGACCCGCCGCCGCAGCGCGCGACTGTCGGGGCGTTGGCCGAGCAGCGTCGCGGTGCCCGAGGTCGCACGTTGCAGTCCGGCGAGCACCCGCAGCAGCGTCGTCTTGCCGGAGCCGTTCGGGCCGAGCACGGCGACGATGCGGCCGCCGTCGACGTCGAGATCGAGCGGCAGCAGCGCCGAGACCGCCGGCCGCCGCCCTCGACCGGGAAACGTCACCGAAAGCTGTCGGGTCGAGATCGCGGGCGCCATGCGGGGCGCGATGCTACCCCGAAGGATGTGGGAACCCGAACTCCCGCAAGGCGGCTGGCCGCTTGCGTGGTGCGCGGCGATGGAATGAGATCGTGCCGATGAGCGGATACCTGGAACTGAGCGATGGCGCCTTGATCGGGGTGCGCAATGGTGCCGTGCTCGGTCGCGTGGCCGGGTGCGACGTCGTGCTCGAGGACGGCAAGGCGTCGCGCAAGCACGCGCGGTTGATCGTCGAGGCGGGCGTGGTCGAGATCGAGGACCTGCAGAGCAGCAACGGCACGCTGCTGAACGGCAAGCCGATCCTGCGGCGCATGCTGCGTGACGGCGACCGCATCCAGATCGGCAAGACGGTGATCGTCTACCGCGCCGGGGAGCTTCCCGGCCGCTCGCGGGCGAGTTCGGCCGGGGGCACGGCGCCGCCGGAACGGGCGCCGACCGCAGCTCCACCGACCGCAGCTCGCGTGGTCGAGTTCGAGGACGAGGTCGTCGAGATCCAGCAGCCGGAGAGCCCCAGGTCGTCCGCGCCCGGCGACGACGTGGTCGCGTCGTCGCAGCGCGTGCTGCAGTTCTCGAAGCGGCCGGGCGGCAGCAACCCGCTCGGCGACGACCTCGGCCAGATGCCGGGCGGCCTGCGGGCGCTGCTCGTGCTGCTCGTGCTGGCCGCCGGGGCCGGCATCGTCTACGGCATCTTCACTGCGATGCAGTAGCCAGTCGCCTCCAGAGTGCCAGCAGGTCCGCGGCGCCGTCTCGCCAGGTGCGGGCGGCTGCGAACGCGCGGCGGTCGCGGCGGTCGGGTTCGTCGTCCGGCTGGCCCCGGCGCAGCGCCGCGGCCCAGGCGCGCGGGTCGTGCGGCGGCAGCAGCACGCCGGCATCGCCGAGCACTTCGGGAAGTGCCGAGGTGTCGGCCGCATACACCGGGCGGCCGCGGGCGAGCGCTTCGAGCACCGGCAGGCCGAAGCCCTCGTAGCTGGACGGCAGGACCACGGCGCGCGCGCGGCGGTAGAGGGTGTCGAGGGTGTCGTCGTCGACGACGCCGAGTGCCCGCACGAAGGTGTGCTTGCGCAGGTGCCGCAGCGCGCCGGCGTCGCGGCCGGCGAGCCACAGTTCGGGGCGTTCCCGCGCCGGCAGTCGTGCGACGGCGGTCGCGACGACGCCGAGGTTCTTGCGAGGCTCGACGTGGCCGACGTGCAGCAGATAGCCGTTCGCCGGTGCCGGCCGCGGCAACCGCGCCCCGCTGGTCGCGGGGGTGGCGACCGCGTTCGGAACCACGGTCGCATGCGCGCCGGGGCAGTGCGCCGCGATACGTGCGGCGGTGAAAGCGCTCGGCGTCACCACCGCAGCGGCGCGGCGGCACGAACGGCGCAGCACGTGGCGGGCGAACACGCGCGGCCAGCGCGAGCGGGTGTCGGCGGCGCGCACGTCGTGCACCAGGAGGCAGGTCGGCACGTCGACCGCGGGCGCGGGCAGAAAGCCGTGGTCGTAGACGTCGGCGGCGAGTTGCCGCAACAGGACGGGGAGCCGGCGCCGTTCCGCGCGAGCGCGTCGCAGTGTCGGCCCGGGCGGGATGTCGACGGCGCGCCAGGCGATGTGCGGCAGCGGCGGCGGTGCGAACGACGGCCGGTGCAGCACGGTCACCCGCTCGTCGTCGGCGAGCAGGTCGCCGAGTTCGGACAGCAACGCGAGCAGGCGGCGATTGGCTCCCGAATGCGGTCCGAGCAGCCAGCCCGCGACGACGACGTGCAGGTTCACGCCAGCACCTCGGCGTGGATGCGGGTCCAGGCGGCGGCGGTGTGCTCGGGGCGGAAGTGCCGCGCGCGCAGCGGCCCCGCCGACGCCGCGCGCTGGCGCCATGCCTCGTCGTGATGGGCTTGCAGCAGCGCTGCCGCGATGCCGTCGGTCGCGCGCGGGTCGACGAAGCGCGCGCAGCCATCGGCGATCTCGCGGTGCGGTGGCAGGTCCGAACACACGACCGGGGCGCCGTGCGCGAGGCCTTCGAGCACCGGCAGGCCGAACCCCTCGAACAGCGAGACGTGTACGAGCACGCGGCATGCGCGCAGCAGTCGGCGCTTCTCGGCTTCGTCGACGTAGTCGTCCGGTGGCCCGACGAAGCGCAGGTCGGGCAGGTCGGGGCAGCGGCGACGGGCGATGGCGTGGGCCGCGCACAAGCGGGCGCGGTTCTTGCGCGGTCGGTCGTCGCCGAGCACCAGGAGTGGGCCCGATCGGGTGGCCGGATCGGGCGGCGGCGCAATCGGGGCCGGCGTGCCGTGGGGGACTCGTTCGACGCGGCGGGCATCGGGAGCGAGCAGACGTTCGGCGTCGCGGGCGGTCATCGTCGACGGCGCCAACACGCGCGCGGCCGAACACAGCGCGCGCTGGGTGGCGAATCGCCGCCAGCGACCGGTGTGCTCGGGCGCATCTGCGTGCAGCCACGGCAGGTCGTGCACGGTTGCGATCGTCGGACACGGTGCGCGCAGTGGCACTGCCGCTACCGGGCTGTGCAGCAGATCGGCTCCGAGTTCGCGCAACAGTGCTGGCAGCCGTCGCTGCCGGCGCAAGGCTCCACGCGGTGCTCGCACGGACCGCACCCGCGCGAGGTCCGGGCACGTCGCGCCATCGGGAAGCAGCAGCACGCAGTCGGCTTCGCCGCGGGCGACGTAGGCCGCCAGCGTGTCGGCGAACGCGCGAGCGACGCCGGTGGGCGGGCCGTCGCCGAAGCAGATGCCGTCGAACGCGATCGTGCTCATTCGGCGACCTCCCGGTAGAGCGCCGCGTGGCGGGCGGCGCAGTCGCGCCAGCGGAACGCCGCAGCGCGGCGGCGGCCGTGGTCGATCTTCTCGCTCCGCAGGCTGGCGTCGCGCCAGGCGCGTTCCAACGCATCGGCGAGCGCGTCGACGTGCCGGGCGTCGGTCAGCACCAACGCGCCGTCGCCGAGTTCTCGCAGCGGGGCGCAGTCGTTGGCGACCACCGGCACGCCGAGCGCCATCGCCTCGAGCGGTGGAAAGCCGAACCCTTCCCACAACGACGGGTAGACCATGAGGCGCGCGTGTTGCAGCAGCGGCCACAAGAGGTCGTCGTCGGCGCGGCGCAGCCAGCGCAGCAGCCCTTCGCGTTCGGCGGCGGCCAGCTCGGTGACGATCTCCTCGCAGGCCCAGCCGCGGGCGCCGACGCAGACCAGCAAAGGCCGCGGCACCGGCAGCCGGCGCCATGCGGCCAGCAGGCCGAGGTGGTTCTTGCGCGGCTCGATCGTGCCCAGGCACAGCGCGTAGTCGCGACCGGCCAGCGGGTGTGCGCTGGGCGCCGTCGGCACGTGGTCGCTGCCGAACGGGATCACCTGCAGGCGTGCGTGTCCGGGGGCGAACGCGCGCACGTCGGCTGCGGTCGCGTGCGACGGCACCACCAGCGCGTCGGCGGCGGCGACCATCGCGCGCGTGCGTTCGCGCAGCGCACCGGCCTGCCCGCCGTGCCAGCCCGCGTCGCGCACGAACGCGAGATCGTGCACGGTCAGCACCTTGCGCGCTCGGGCGACCGGCGGTTGCACGTAGTCGGTCCAGTGGAACACGCGCGCTCTGCCGGCGAGGTGGTCGGCGCCGACGCCGAAGCGCCGCAGCCACCCCAGGCTGCGGCCGGGGATCGGCAGCCGATGCAGTCGTGCGGCGGGGTGCGGTTCGAACGGTACTGCCGCGCGCGCGAAGCTGTGCCCGAACAGGTGAACCGCCAGGTCGTCGCGTTCGCCGAGCGCGCGCGCGAGTTCGCGCGTGGCGCGACCGATGCCGGCGCGCGACAGCAACGCGGGTCGGTAGTCGAGGGCGATCGGCAGGGGCATGCGGGCGGTGGGACGAAGTGGGGGGTATCCTCCGTCCGTTCATCTTGATGCAGCGACGCACCGTACTGTCCCTGGTTCTCTCGTGCACCGCCGCTGCCGTTGCGCTGTTGGTGTCGGGGTTCGGGGCCGAGGATCCGGTGGCACCGCCGGGGCCCGTGCCGGTGCCGCCGGCGGGCGGAGGGCGACAACGGACCGGGGAGCACGGCACGGTGCCCGATGACGCGCCGACGGTGGTCGTCGCGGTCACCGCCCTCGAGCGCCTGCTACCGCCGCCGCCCGCGCCGGAGTTTGCGTTCACGATGGACGGGCGGTTGCTGCCGTGCCGGGTGCTGGCCGGTGTCGGTGCCGGTCACGATGCCGAACCGCGCGCGCACGGTGTGGCGCTGGTGGCGATCGAACACGGCGGCGGCCGGTTGCTGCGGCTGGTGGCGATCCGTCCGGAGCGGCCGGTGCGCACCGAGGTCGGTGCGCGGGTCGTGGTGGGCGGGCAGGTGGCGGACGAACGCAGCCGACCGCTGCCCGGTGCGCGCGTCTGGTTGGGCGAACTCGATGCCGATGGCGAACGTCGCGAGGCCGTCACCGATGAAGATGGCGCATTCGAGTTGGATGTGCCGATGGGCTCGGGGGTGCCGTTCGTCGTGATGGCGGCGGGCAAGGCCAGCCAGGGGCGCACCATCGAGGTCGATCGCAACCCGAGGCCGGTGGTCGCGGTGGTGCAGCCCGGTTCCGACCTCGAGGTGCAACTGGCTGCGCGCGCGCTCGACATGCGGGCTGCGCGCTGCTTCGTGTTGCCGGCGCGGCCGCTGTCGACCGGGGCGGCGCAGTGGCCGTTCTGGCTGCAGGCGGTGTTCGACGGTGCGCCGATCGACGATCGCGGCCGGGCGCGGCTCGTCGGACTGCCGCGCGATGCCACGCTCCGGGTCGCGGTCCGGCATCCGCTGGCGCCGGCCGGGCCACCGGTCGCGGTGCGGCTTGCCGAGGCCCGCGAGCAGGCGGTGGTGCCGCTCGAGTTCGCCGCACATACGCGGCGCGGCGTCGTCGTCGACGAGCGCGGCGAGCCGGTCGCGCACGCGATGGTTTGGGTGCGGCCGCCGCGCACCCGGATCGCCGACAAGCCGTCGCCGCGCCTGCTGCCGCCGCACCTGCAGCTCGCCGGGGTGTGTCGGGCCGTCACCGACGCGGACGGCCGGTTCGAGGTCGGTGTGCCCGACGGCGGGCCGTTGACGTTGTCGGTGCGTGCCGAAGGCCACGGTGGCCGCGAGTTCGGGCTCGACATCGCCGAAGACGCACCGCTGGTGTTGCCGCGATGGCGCGCCGGTGAGGCCGCGCTGCGCATCCTGCCGCCGGTCGAGGGCGCGATCTGGCGCGTGCGGGTGGATCTCGGCGACGGCATCGATGCGGCGGTGCCGGCCGATCAGCCGTTCCGCGTGTCGCTGCCGCACGCCGGTCGCTACCAGGTCGATGTGCGCGTCGACGGCGGTGCGACGCAGCGGCGCGAAGTGTTCGCCACCGGCCCGGTGGACATCGTGAACTGATCGTCGCCGCCGTCTCACGCCGGGACGCAGCAACGATCGTTGCCAAGGCGGCATGGGCAAGCTGCGAGCCGCGCCGTCGTCGACCCCCGACCCGCGTGCCCGGGGCGGGGTATACTTGTCCCGTTGCGACGCGCTTTGCGCGGGTCGCACGCCTCGTGTGGCTTCGTTGTGTGGTGGGGGGATCGGACCTTCGGGTCCGGTCCCCACTTTTGTGCCCGATCGATGCGTGAAGCGGTAGTCCCGACGCGCGCAATCCGCGCTCAGGCAGGGAAGGCGGCTGCAGAAGCGGAAGCGGGGTGGTGGCACCGCTGAGCATTCTGCCAACTGTTCGCGGAGCGAACGGACGCCGCAGGCGGCCGTTCTCATGTCGCATGGGCGTGGAGGGCGCGTGCTGGGGATACTGTCTCATGCATGGATCGGGCCAGGTTCACGGTCCGGCTGGGTCGCCGATGACGACGGCCTGGCGCGATATCTGACGAAACCGCAGGGAAAGTGACACGCTGGCTTGCTCCGCGCGTCCCCGCGCTGGTAGGTTATCTACATGGCAAAGAAAGTCGCGGGGGTCCTGTGCACGTTCGGGTGGCTCGCGGCGTCGTTGTCCTCCCAGTCCACGCCCGTCCCAGGCCCGCCTCCAAACTCTTCTCACCCGGGATGGGTCTGGGCGGCCATAGAACTCATCGCAGGAGCCGAATCATGGGAGGTGGTTGATCCGCCAGAAGGCACCGGAGGCTACTTGGCATACGCCTCCCCCACCAACGCTCATGCGGGCAAGGAATTGGCCAACGGAATTGACGTTTGGGTGCGCTGCGAGCCGGTGCCCCGTGGGCACGGCGAGGCAGTGGCGAACCTGAGTTATGGCGCGTCCCAGAGCTTCTCTGCATCACGAGGTGTGACGGGCGATCTGCGTAGAACCTACAGGTAGGTTGGGCCGACAAACCTTGTGCCGATGGCGGTGGCATATGGGTCGTGTAGCGTCGATGCCGTTGCGAGCGTGACCAAGGACACGGCTGGGTTGATTAGCCCAATCGACGCGACGTTCGAAGCAAACGCGGTTGCTGTCGGCGGTGTTCGCGTGGAAACATCGCTTGGACACGGCAAGCAC
>DRKG01000296.1 GCA_011051855.1 bacterium
CCGGCTCGGTGTCGCTGATCGACGTGCCCTCCTGGGTGTTGCCGAGACGGGTCGTCAGCTTGAGGTGGTGGGCGATCGCATCGATCAATGCGGTCTTGCCGGCGTGGCCGTGGCCGATTACAGCCAGGTTGCGAATGTCGTCCGGGGCGCTTGGCATGTCAGGTCTCCGTGAGGTATGGCACCGCGCGAACGCCAGCAAGCGACCGCGGGGCGCCGGGATCGGCTGCCCCGACGCCGCGGGAACCTGTAGGAGAGGGCCGACCGGAGACCGCGGCACCAGGGAACCACCCGGTTATACCGCAGTTGCCGCCGGAGCAAAGCGGCGACCGAGTCCCCACGGTCGGCCGCCGGAACGGGCGAGCCAGCGGGCTACAGGGCCTCGCCCACCGCGATCTCGACGCGACGATTGGCTGCCTTGTTGCGCGGATCGAGTGGATCGAACTCGCCGTAGCCCACCGTCACGATCGAGGCTGCCGGCACGCCCTGGCGGATCAGGAACTGTGCGACCGCGTCCGCCCGTTCCATCGACAGGTGCCGGTTGCTGCGGTACTTGCCCTTGGTCTTGTTGAGCCGATCGGTGTCGGTGTGCCCCTCGATGTAGATGCGCCGGCCCGCGAACTGCGTCTTCAGCACCGAAGCGACCTTGCGCAGCACCTTGTGCGCGGAAGCCTTCAACGCGGTGCTGCCGGAATCGAACGTGACGCGGTTGTTGACGCCGATACTGATGCGTCCGCGACGCAAGCTGACGTCCGCGTCGGCCCCGATATCGCGCTGCAGATCGTTCAGCAGGCTGCTCGGCTCACGCGCCGGCGTGCTCGCCTCACGCGCCACCGGCTGTGCGGCCAGCCGGTTCTGGAGTTCGTCGTTCTCCTGCCGCAACTGAGCGACATCGCCGTTCAACGCGCGGATACGGTCGTCGCGGTCGCGCAGCATCTCTTCGTAGCGCGCGGTACAGCTCGTGGCCAGCGACGCGGCCAAGAGGGTGAGAATCAGGGTTGCCTTGCGGAACTTCATGGTGCCTCCCATTGGGTTGGAACGTTCACGAACGGATACGGAGCAGAGCCGGAGCTCCGCGAATGTCTTCTCGGGGAGCGATTCACCGCCGCCCCCTGCGAATCAGCCAGAGCAGCGCCAGCAACGACAGCACACTGACGGTGAGCACGAGCAGGAGCGACGATGGGTTCTCACGCTGCCAGCGCGGCCAGTCGTCGAACAGCGTGCGCACCAGCACGTCGCGCCCGAACAACACGACCAACGCTCCCATCGCCAGGTATGGGCCGAAGGGAATGCTGGCACCAAAGCCCCGGCGCAGCGCAACTACGCCGCCGACGACGGCGCCGAACACGCAACCGAGGAACAGCGTCAGCAGGGCGCCCTGCCAGCCGAGGAACGCGCCGATCATCGCCATCAGCTTGACGTCCCCGAAGCCCATCGCCTCCTTCTTGAACACGGCCGTGCCGGCTGCGCGCACGGCCCAGGTCACACCACCGCCGACGGCGAGGCCGATGACGCTGGCGAGCGTGGTGCGCAGTTCGTGCGAGACGCTCGCGTCGTTCGAGATCACACCGGCGACACCGGGCCAGAGGCCTCCGAGCACGCCGAGCACGATGCCGGGCTTGGTCAGCACGTCCGGCAGCAGCCGCGTATCGAAGTCGATGAACGTCAATGCGATCAACAGCGCGATGAAGACCATGTGCAGGCCGAAGGCCACCGCCGCCGCGGCGACGACGGTGCCGTCGGCCAGGATCGGGGCACCGAACGGCGGATGCACGGCCAGCAGGAAGAACAGCGCGGCCGTCAGCAGTTCGACGAGCGGGTAGCGCGGGGAGATCGGCTCGCCGCAACAGCGCGCCCGGGCGCGCAAGCACAGCCAGCTCAGCACCGGCACGTTGTCGAACCAACGGATGATGCCGCCGCATCGCGGACAGCGCGAACGGCCGAGCAGCGAGCGTTGGCTGGGATCCTCCTGCGGAACGCGGTGGATGACGGCGTTCAGGAACGAACCGATGCAGGCGCCGAACAGCGCCGCACTGATCTCGAACACCGCCGTGCCCATGAACCGGACCCACGCCGCGCGTTGCGCGGCCCCACGTAATTGACCGTTGTGCCGACGGGGCGCGACCCCTACGGCCGCCACATCGCGCTGACCCACGATGCATCTGACCGCCCGCTGGCACCGCCCACCATACGGTCCCGCCGGACCGATTCCAGCGCCTTGCAGATCGCCGCGCTCAGTCGCGCACGACCCGCAAGCCGCGCACTCCGGGCAACGGGGCCCCGTGGCGCACCCGCCCCGCCAAGCGCAAACGCACGAAGCCGCCGGCGTGGCCGACCAGCACGTCGCGGTCTCGCACGGTCTGCCAGCGGCTGGTGCGCCCGGGAGCCGTGTCGGGGAGCTCGCCACGGATCGGATCCGCTGGCGTCGCCTGCCACGACAGCGTCAGCTCGGCATCCCCTTCGATCACCTGCAACCGCCCACCGTCCTCGTGCAGCGGCAACTGCTGCCAAGGCAAGTCGGCGACGGCCACGAAGTCGGCTCCCGCAGCGACCCCGACGGTGAAGGTCGCCGGGAAGAAGCGCGCGTCGCCGCGCACGCCCTCGAAGCGCGACGCCGGATCGGTCAGCCGTTCCTCGAGCACCAACATCGCGCGCGCCGGCAGCGATCCGTGCAGCCGCAACCAACCACATGCGGCCAGCAACAAGACGACCTGGTCCGGCTGCAGCACGGCCTGCGTCTCGATGCGCCCGGTGACGCGAATGTCGCCCCCGGCCACCAGCGCGACCGGCGCGAGTGACAGCAGCTCCGCGACCGGCGGGCTGCCGAAACGGCGCTCGGGGGGGCGCGTTCCCGGCGCCTGCAGCCGCAGATTGCCGGCGATGCGAACGCCGCCGATAGCCAGCAGCCGCGTGGGCGCAGCGCGCGCATCCACGGTCACGGTCACGCCGGCCGGAATGTCGATCGATTCGAACGCGAACTCGTCGCCGTCGGCGACGACGAAGGTGCCGTCGCCGCGGTCGAACGGCTGCCCGCTCCGCAGCACGACGTCTCGCCGGGGGTGGAACGGCCCGAGCGAACCGTTGCCGGCCTCGACCCTGACCCGCGGCACGAACCGCCCCCCGCGCATCTCGAACCCCGGGCGCAGACCGTCCACGCCAGGTTGCTGCCCGGCCGTGGGCCACTCGCACAACGGCAGGCTGTCGCCGGCGACGACGGTCCAGTAGAGCGGATTGCGGCCCGGC
>DRKG01000297.1 GCA_011051855.1 bacterium
GAGACCGCCAGCAACCTGATCTTCGAACCGGCGCCGGACGATCCGCTCGACGGCTACGAAGGCTCGCTCGCCCAGGCCGGCATCAACACCGAGCTGGACTTCAGCCCGCAACAGAGCACCCTGCTCGGCAAGTACAAGGAACTGATGGAGCGCAACCAAAAGCTCGCCGAGGAGAAGGCGGAGCTCGAGGCCGAGAACCAGAACCTGCAGGCGCAACTGCAGGCGGAGCGCAACGAACTCGAGAAGGAAAAGAGCCTGCGCGCGCAAGCCGAGGCCGAGACCGCGAGCCTGCGCAGCAAGAGCCGCGACTTCCAAGCCAAGATCCTGAGCCTGTCGATCGAGAAGGCCAAGCTCGAGCAGGAACGCTTGCTGCACGAAATCGCGGCCCTCGACGCCCAGATGCGCAAGGCAGAAGTCGGCGCGACTCCGGCGGCTGGAGGGCAGTGACATGGGCCGCGCCTTCCCACTCGTTGCCATCCTCGGCCTGGGCGCGCTGACCGGCTGCCAACTGCAGCGGCCACACCGACCCAAGGTCGTCAACAGCTACCTCGCCGAACCGGAAGACCTGGCCAGCGTGCGGCGCATCATGGTGCTGCCGTTCGCGGCCGAAGCCGGCGTGCTGGTCGATCGCAACCGCGTGCGCGATGCGTTCGTGACCGAACTGCAGAAGCTGCGCCGCTTCGAGGTCGTGCCACTCGCCGACGAGGCCCGCGAGGATGACCAGTTGAACGCCTCGCTGGCGCACGGCCGGCTGTCGACCGACGCCATCGTCGCCCTCTGTGAACGCTACGCACTCGACGGTCTGTTGGTCGGGTCGATCACGTCCTGGCGGGCCTACACCCCGCCGCACCTCGGCCTGCGCACGCAGTTGCTCTCGGTCCACTCCGGCGCCTGCGTGTGGGCGGTGGACGCCATCTACGACACCGCGGACCGTTCCACGATCAGCGATCTACAGCACTACGTGACCCATACGCAGCGGGACGACGGCAATCTGCACGGCTGGGAAATGACCATGCTGTCGCCGGCGAAGTTCACCGCCTACGTGGCCCACCGCTGCGTCGGAACCTGGGTCGAGGGCTGACCGACCGCGCGGAGCTCGAGCAGGAACGCTCGCGCTAGCGGGGGCGGATCCGTATCCTGCTCGCCCCCGTGTACTCGATTCTGCTGTCCCTGTCCCTGTCCCTGCTGCTGGGCTTCAGCGGCGTGTTCCTCGATTGGTGGCACTGGGGCTGGGCCATCCTGTTCACGATCGTGCTCGCGTTCGTGATCTGGATCCTGATCGCCCGCGCGATCGCGAAGCGCATCCAGCCGGCGATGGAACAGGTCCAGCGGCAGATGCAGGCACAGCACCTGCAACTCGCCTTCCAGTCACTCGAAGACCTGCTCCCCCTCGGCAAGTGGGTGCCGCTGCTGAAAGGCCAGGTGCTGGCGCAGATGGGCATGCTGGCGATCCACATGGGCGACAAGCAGAAGGGCGTCGACCTGCTCGAAGGTGCGAGCCTGCGCAACGCCGACGCGCGGCTGATGCTCGCCTGCCTCCGCTACAAGGACGGTGAGGTCGATCGCGCGCTGTCGGTGCTCGACCTGACCAGCAAGGTCAACAAGAAGCACGCGTTGCTGCACAACACCTACGCGTGGATGCTGGCCAAGGCCGGCAAGCGGGACCAGGCGCAGGCGGTGCTGGCGGCGTTCCTGAAGAAGGACGCCAACAACGCCGCCACCAAAGACAACCTGCTGCGATTGCAGAACAACCAACGCATGAACATGGCGCACTTCGAGATGCATTGGTACGTGCTCGGCCTCGAAGCGCCGCCGCAGCAGATGGGCATGCAGATGCGCCGTGCGCCGAAGGGCTTCCGGGAGCCACCGAAGCGCAAGAAGGGTGGCTGAGCAGATCCGTCATCCGCTGCCCGAAGCACGCTGGCCGAGCGCGGCCGAAGCGGCGCGCTCGCGGCTGTTCTCGCCGATCGCCCTCGGCCCGATCGAGGCGTGCAGCCGCACCTGGGTTCCGGCGATGGTGCCGTGGCGAGCGACCGGGGACGGCGAGGTCACGCAGGACGTGCTCGATTGGTACGGACGCTTCGCCGATGGCCGCCCGGGCGTGCTGGTGGTCGAGGCCACCGGCATCCGCGACGTTCCCAGCGGCCCCTTGCTGCGCATCGGCCACGACCGCTTCCTCGCCGGCCTGCGCGAACTCGTGCGCGTCGTGCGTGACCGCAGCCACGGCGAGACGCGGGTATTGCTGCAGATCCTCGACTTCCTGACGATCCGGCGGCGACCCGAGAAGGCGAAGTTCTTCGCGCGGTTCCTGCAGATCCACGAGCGCCATCGTGCCGCCGTGCGCGATCGCTTCGGCAGCGCCGCCGCCGCCGACGAGCAGAGCGTGCGCGCGCAGCTCGCCAGTTGCGATGATGACACGCTGCGCGAACTGCTGACGCCGCGCGAGTTCCGCGATTACGCGTTCGGCTACCGCGAGGAAGTCAACGACCTGCACCTCCCCCACATCCGCGATCTGCCGCAGGTGCTGCCCGATCTGTTCGCGACCGCCGCCGCGCGGGCGCGCGAAGCCGGCTTCGACGGCGTCGAGCTGCACTACGCGCACGCCTACACGATGGCGTCGTTCCTGTCGCGCACCAACGTGCGCGACGACGGTTACGGCGGCTCACGCGAGGGACGAATGCGCCTGCCGCTGGAGGTCTACCACGCCGTTCGCGCGCGCGTCGGCCACGACTTCAGCGTCGGCGCCCGCTACCTCGGCGACGAGGTCATCGCCGGCGGCAGCCGCATCGACGATGCGATCCGCTACGGGCTCGCGTTCGCAGCGGCGGGTTTCGATTTCCTGTCGATCAGCAAGGGCGGCAAGTTCGACGACGCCCGCCAGCCATCGGTCGGTGCCGCGGCGTATCCCTACACCGGCCCATCGGGGCACGAGTGCATGCCGACCGTGAAGAGCGACGCGCGCGGGCCGTTCGGCCGCAACGTGCACCTCGCCGCCGCGATCCGCAAGGCCGTGCGCGCCGCGGGTCACGCGACGCCGATCGTCACCGCCGGCGGCATCTGCCACTTCGACCAGGCGGAACGCATCCTGGCGAACGGCGAGGCCGACGTGATCGCGGCCGCGCGCCAGAGCCTCGCCGATCCCGACTGGTGGCGGAAGATGCGCCTCGGCCACGGCGCCGACATCCGCCGCTGCATCTTCACAAACTACTGCGAAGGTCTCGACCAGAAGCACAAGCAGGTCACCTGCCAGCTCTGGGACCGCGACTTCGACGCGCCCGATGCCGCCACCGTCGCCCGCAGCCAGGACGGCAAGCGGCGGCTGATCGCGCCACCGTGGCGCGCGATCCGCCATGGATCGGGTTAGTCGGACCCACGCAGGAATCGTGCAGCATTCGCGGGTTGGTCGGTGTCGATGTGGTCGATGCCCAGATCGAGAAACGCACGCCAGGCCTCCTTGCGATCGGGCGCCCCCCAGAAGCGCAGTTCCCGGCCCTGTGCGTGTGCTTTGGCGATCAGCGCACGCAGGCGGGCGAGTTCGCCGGGCATCAACTCGTCGGAGCCTGCCCAGTCCGACACCGCGCGCCAAGGGCTGCTGATCCATGGCACAAGATCGACGGGCGGCGGCGGTTCTCGATCGAGGTCTCGCAGGCGACCATCGAGCGCGCACAGGCGCGACGCGCTGGCGGCCACGGCGCTCACTGGCCGTTTGCCCGACAGCAGCACCGTCACCTCGCCCGGCTCGACGCGGCCGTCGATGAAACGCGTGAGCATCCCCGCATACTCGGCGAGCTGCGCCTGCAGCAACCGCCAAGCTTCGACCGGGCCGTCCTTGACGTCGACCAGGAGCACGAGAGGTTCGCCGTCGGCGCGCAACATGCCACGCTCGCGCACGGCGTCGGCCAACGGTTCGAGATACATCGAGCGCAACGTGCGCCAGCGCCGCAGTTGCCAGCGTTCGTGGCCGACCAGGAGTTCCCCATCGACCGGGAACACATCCGCTTCGATGCTGCCGAGCCCGATTTCGAGCGCCCGCGTGCACGGTACGGGCTGCAGGTAGTCATTGTGACCGTGCAGACGCAACACCGGATCCGGCAATTGCTTGGGCACGCCGACGCAGGCGGCAAAGGCCATGGCCACGAGCGCGGCCAGAGTCGTGACGAAGCGCATCGGCGCCACGCTACGCGAACGGGCGGGAAGAAGCCGGGGTGGGGATGCGTCCAAGCCCGCAACCAGGAACCAAGCCATGAAAACACCCATCGCTCTGCTTCTCTTCGCATTCCCGCTGCTGCTCACCCCGGAGGCGGTGTCGCAATCGCGCACGACCGAGGGCGCGAAAGCCGCGCCCACCGAGACCCGTCCGTTCGTGCTACCGGCAGGAAACATCGCCGTGGCGGACCTGATTGCGCACTGCTCGGACTACCTCGGCTGCAACATCATCGTGTCGCCGCAGAGTCTCCCGGAGGCGGCGGCCATCACGCTGCAACACCGCATCGAGACCGACCGCGATGGTTGCGAGGACCTGCTGGCCGCATTGCTGAGTCGCAACCATCTCGCGCTCACGGTACTGAACGCGGAGCTGAACATCCTCGAAGTCATCAACCTGCTGGGGCCGCGCGGTCGCGAGATCGCCGCGCGCGCCGTGTGGAAGACTCCTGAGCAGATCCTGGCCCGCCCACAGTTGAAGGTGCCGGTGATCACCACCGTCGAGCTCGAACACATCAACGCGCAGCTGGCCAACAACGCGTTGCGGCCATTCCTTGCCGGCAACCCCAGCACAAACGGCATGCCCCTGATGATCGGCAATGCCGGCAACAAGCGCAACCTGGTGCTGCGAGGCATGCAGGATCAGGTTGCAGCCGCGATCAAGCTGATTGCGACATCCGACGTACCGCCGCCAGAAGTCGAACGCGACGAGCTGTCGCACCTCGCGAACCAGCTGCGACAGCTCGACAAGCGCATCTCCCAGTTGGAGCAGCAGCTCGCCAAACTCACCAAGGCGAACGATCGGTAGCGGCGATCAGCGCGACAGCAGATTGACCAGGAGCCGCACCGCACCCGGATTGCCGCGTCGCAACTGGCGATACAGGCTCAGCGAGCAGTAGACGAAATCGCCCTTGCCATAGCTCGTGTAGAGCAGCGCGCCCTGGTGCGGGTTGGCGTCGCCACTGTCTTTCATCGCCAGCATCGGCAGCCACGCCGCATCCCACGCCTTCGGGAAGTTCAGGCCGCGCTCCTGCACCCACCCCTCGAAGTCGGCGGCGACGATCCGGTGAGGCTGGCTCATCAGGCGATGCTGCGGCGCCAGTATCGTGACCGGCGCGTGCTCTTCGGTGACCCGCTCGTTGCCGACGGTCAGCGCGAACGGAGCCAACAGCGGATGACCCTGGCGCTCGTTCCATTCGCGCGGCTTGTGGTACATCGCCACGATGCGTCCCCCGCTGCGGCAGTATTGCTGCAACCGATCGCGCACCTCGGCCAGTTCGGGGCGGTGGTGATAGGCCCGGATATCGAGCAGCACGACCGAGAAGCGCTCGAGCCGCGTCGACACCAAGGCGTCGCGGTCGAGACTGGTGAACGGGATGCCGAGATCGGCGAGTGTGCGCTCGGTCGAGTCCTCGGGCCCACGCACCAGACCGACGTTCAGGCCCGGCGGCACCGACACATCGAGCATGCGAAGCGGCAGGCGCACGCGCGCATCGGCGAACCCGATCGTCAGCCCGGAGTCGCGCGTCATCGCCGCCGCGTCGATCGTCGCCCGCACCAGGATGCGCGCCTCGCGTTGTTCCTCGCTCAACGCCAGCCGGCTCGGCGTCGCAGTCGCGCGGATACCCGGTCCCATCTGCAGCTGCACCGCTCCCTCGATGTTCGCGCCGGTGTGATTGTGCACGCTGACGCTGAGCACGCGCGTGCTCTGCTGACCATTCGGCACCAGCACCGCCTCGCGTTCGAACGTCATCGCGATCGGCGCCACCGGCGTGTAGGGCAGGTCTTCCGCGATGACGAACCGCCGGCCGTCGAGCGTGAAGGAGACTTGCACGCGCGCGAAACTCGGCTCGGGGCCGCGCGGCAAATCGTCGTCTGCGCCCACCGAACAATCAAACGCGAACTCGAAGCGCCCGGGCAGAGGCGCAGCACGGCGCGGCGACTTCCGCGGGCGGTCGTCGAACGGGGTCTGCCGGATCGGCCGGGTCACCGCCCGGCCGACGTGAGCGCCGCAACGCACGACGATCTCCTCGACGCGATCGTGGCCGTGCAGAACCACGTAGCCCTTGCCGAGGCCGCCGCGCGGCACCTCCTCACGGTCCAGCCAGACCTCGGCCCGCACCATGGACAAGGCCAGGTAGAGCCGGCGCAGTGCGGCCAGGCGCGCGGCACTGCGCCGCGCACGCAAGCCGTCGTCGGCCGGAAGCCGTTCGAGACGGCCTTCTTCCGCCTCGATCGCCGCCAACACCTGCGCCAACTGCTGCTCGCGCGGCACCGAACCAAAGTCGGCGGGGAGGTTCTGCGGCCCACCGCCACCGCGTCGCGAACGCCAACGTGTCAGATCGGCCGCATGCTCGTCCGACACCCCTTCCGGGTAGACGACGCGCCAATGGTCCCGCCCGACGCGCAGCGGATCGTGCGCGCCCCAGGGGCCCTGACTCTCGTGCTGCGTCCACGCATTCCAAGCCATCCGGGCATAGGTCTGCCCCCGCGCCGGATCGAGCGCACCGGTCTCGAAGTTGAGCTGTGCCGAATCGACGCCGCAACGCGCGTACAGCCACGGCACGTAGCGCCCCTTCGCCGCCCGTTCCTTCAACACTTCGATCGCGGCCCAGATCGACGCGCGATGGTGGCCGTGGCCGCGATCGAGCGAGTGATTGGTCAAGACGACGTCGGGGTCGACCTCGTCGAACACGTCGCGCATGCGGGCCTTCAGCTCGTCCGCCCCCCAGATCCTGAGGGTCTCCGCGCGCGTCTTGCTGAAACCGAAGTCCGGCATGCCGAGCCATCGCACTTCGGCTCCCGACATCGCCGCCGCCCGCAGCGTCTCGCGAACCCGGATCTTCGCCAGTTCGGGCCCGATCTCGCGGCCGATCGCGTTCTGCCCGCCGTCGCCGTAGGTCGAATACACCTGCACGACGTGCATGCCGTACTTGCGACGCAGCAGCATGTTCGTGCGCGAGGACTCGTCGTCGGGGTGCGCCGCGACGTTGAGCACGACGATCCCGTTCGCCGCATCGAGGCGCGCCTGGTGCACTGCGACCAGGCCCGCTGCCGGTTCGCGCTCCTGGGCGACCAGCGGCACCAGGCCGATCAAGGCAAGCGACAGCGGGAAACGCATACTCATCGGACGAGACTCCTGAGCCGGGTCGCAGCGTCCGCGAGCACGTGGCGTTCGACGGCGAACTGGAACCGCATGCAGCGCACGCCTTCGGGTTCGGCGAAGAACAGATCGCCGGGCACCGCGTTGACGCGAACGCGGTCGATCATCGCCATCACCGCGTCGTATGGCGCCACGTCGCCGAACACGTCGCGGTAGTCGGCGAGCACGTAGTAGGCACCCTGCGGAACGTCGAAACGAAAGCCCGCGTCGCGCAACGCAGCGCAGAACAGGTCGCGCTTGCATTGGTACTCGTCCCGCAGATCCGTGTAGAAGGTTTCGGGCAACTGCTCGAGCGCGCGCTGCACGCCGCGCTGCATCGGCCGCGCCGCGCACACCTCCATCTGGTCGAACACCACGCCGCACTTCTCGACGATGTCGGCGGGTCCGGCCAGAAACCCCACGCGCCATCCGGTGATCGAGAACGTCTTGCTGAACGAGTTCATCGTCAGCGTGCGTCCGGCGAGTTCGGGCACGGTCGCCGGCGAAACGTGCTCGCGCCCATCGAAGCACATGTACTCGTAGACCTCGTCGGTCATCACGACCACGTCGGTGCCCTCGAGCGCGCGCCCCAGCGCCGCGAGTTCGCCAGCGGTCCACACCTTTCCGGACGGGTTGCCCGGCGTGTTGACGACGACCGCACGCGTGCGCGGGGTGAGGGCCGCGCGCAGGGCTTCCACGTCGAAAGCCAGCTCCGGCCCCCGCAATCGCACGGCCCTGGGCACCGCACCGAACAGCGGCACCGTCGTCCAGTGGTAGCTGTAGAACGGCTCGAACAGCACGACTTCGTCACCGGGGTCGAACAACGTCATGCCGGCGGCAAAGAACGCGCCGCTGCTGCCGGTGCAGACGGCGACGTTCTCGGCGCGATAGTCGAGGCCGTTGTGCCGACGCAGCTTCGCGGCGATCGCCTCGCGCAACTCGGGCAACCCCGCATACGGGGTGTAGAGCTGCCGGTCACCACCGTCGATCGAAGCCGTCGCGCCCTCGACCAGCGGCCGGGGGGAATCGAGATCACAGACTCCCTGACCGAGGTTGATGCCATCGGGCACGCCGTTGATCACGAGGGTCAACGAGCGCAGCAGGTTGCTCTGGTCGAGGTGCCGGCGGCGCGCGGCCGTGCGCGCGAAGGCGCTGTGCGGAACAGTCATGAGGGGCGGCGATGATACGAGCGGTTCAGTTCCGGTTCTGCAGGAACCACAGCTCGGCGCGGCGCACGGCGCGCCGGTTGGCCTCGCGACCGGCGCTCGGGTCGTAGCCGAAACGGTCGCCGGTGATGCCTTCGAGCGCCAGCGCCGCGGCACGCCGCCGCGGCTCGATCTCACTGCGCAGCGCCTTGACCACGTCGACCATCGCCTCCTTGCCGCGCGCGACCAACTGCCGCGCGCACAGCTCGACGTCCTTCTGCTTGCTGCGCGGGCCGATGTTGACCAGCCGCACGACCTGCTGGGTGATCGGCCCCGCCTGCTTCTGGAACTTGCGCCGCAGGAACAGGATCGCGAACGAGGTCGGCACCGCGTCGCCCTTCCGTCCGCTGAGATGATGCCCGGGGAAACCGCCGTGCAAGCTGCGCCAGCCACCGCCCGACAACTGCTGCTCGACCAGCATGCGCGCGCCCTCCACATACCAATCGCGCGCGCCGACCTCGGTGACGTCGCACAGGATCGCCGCACGTTCGAGGCCATAGTGGAAGTAGAAGCACCAGTGCTCGCGGGCCGAGCCGATCACGTCCCGGTGGTTGGCGAACCACGCCCAGGCGTTCGCGATCCGCTTGTCGAGCTCGCCAGTCCGCCGGTGGTTGTCGCCGAGCGCCTGCCGGCAAACCGCGAGCACGGCGATGCCGGCCGCGGTCATCGACGCGTACGTGTTCCAGCTCGTGCGCGCCTCGGTGTAGCAGAACCCACCGTCGGAAGCCTGTTGCTCGCCGACCTCGCGCGCCAACCGCAACCACACCTTGTCGTCGATGTCGATGCCCAACGACCGCGCGGCACGCAGCCCGAGGGCCCCGTATTGCGTATTGCTGAGGTCCCAGCCGCTGGGGCGTTCGTGGTACTGGAAAGCGCCGTCCCGACTGCGGTGCCGGAGCAGCTTCCGGGCGTCCTTCCTCGCAATCGCCAGGCGGTCGGGGAACGCCGGGCAGGCCTCGATCACGAGCAGGCGCAGCGCCAGATCATAGGTCTGGTTCGGCCGCGCCTTGGCCAGCTTGCGGATCGCCTTCTGCAGCGAACCGTCGTCCATCGACACCCCGTCGTGGATCGCCGCGAGCACCAGCAGAGCCAGTTCTCCCGGTCGCGTCGACGCCCGAACCGCCGCCTTCAGGTGGGCGATCAGCGCCGGTCGCGCCAGGTCGAGCGCATCGTCGATCCTGCTGCGCAGGTCCGCGTCCTGCGCCGGCATCGCCGACGCGCACGCGGCGATGGCGAACGTTGCGAACTGCGGGACGTGCGGCGCCATCGTTGCCTCATCATAGTCCGGCCGGCGGGTGAGGTGACGGCGCGGCGGCAGGGGGGGGAACAGTTCCCGAAGTCAGCGGGAACCCGGCGGGTCCGGCGCGGTTGCTGGCGCCTTCCAACCACGAGATACCGAGGAACCCATGAGAATCGTCCCCGCCGCACTGGCCGTCGCCACGGCACTGCCCTTCGTTTCCACCTGCGCGGCCCAGAAGGCAGAGCCCAAGACGCGGCGGCCGGCACCGACGCACTACGCGCTGCCACGCGATCCCAAAGCCGTCGTCCTGACGCTCGACTACACCGGTGGTAGCGGCCCTCCGCGCAGGGGCACCAAGCCCTACTTCGAAGTCCGCGCCGACGGCTCGATGGTCGTGCGCGACGTGTCCGGAGCGCCCGGCAAGGCGGAAGTCACGGGGCGAATGTCGCCCGAACAGCTTCAAGCTCTGCTGCACTTCGTGGTCGCCGAGCAGCGCTTGACCGACTGGAACGAAGAAGCGGTAGGGCGCGCGTTGCAGGGGTTCCAATCGCCGGAACTCCGCGCGCCTCGGGTCACGGAAACGTCCACATCGGTCGTGAAGCTGTCGCTGCCGAACCATGAGGTCACCGCGCGCTTCGCCGCGCTGTGGATCACGGCTCCGAGATTCCCCCGAATCGCCGAGCTGCAGTCGCTGTTCGCCGTCGAGAGCCGGCTCCGGCATCGGGCCGCCGTCGTCCTGGTCGGCGGCGAGAAGCAGGCCGAAGCCCTGCGCACAGAGGCCAATGCTGCACTCGCCGATGAGCTGCCGAAGTGCGAACCCTTCGCACGGACCCACCTGCTGTCCGCGATCAACACACAGACAGGCGGCATCATGGCGACGTTCTGTCGGGAGCATCGGCTGGCCGGCGGCGAACGACGGCAGGTATGGGCGATGGTGACCTGCTTCGCGGACGGCGACGTCGAGGTCGAGGTGCACCAGTCCGGTCGCCCGCACTGACTCGACGAGCCAGGGTGTATCGTGCCTTCGTCCCGGCCATCGGCTGCCCTTCCGGCCGCGCGGGACGAACGCCATGCCACGACGCGTCGCCATCACCGGATCCAGCGGCCTCGTCGGCCGCGCGCTGGTCGCATCGCTGCGCGCCGATGGCCACGCCGTCGTGCGCATGGTGCGCACGCCCGGTGCTGCGACGGGCGACGACATCGCGCGCTGGGACCCCGCGACCGGCGACGTCGACCTCACTGCGCTCGGCAACCCGGATGCAGTCGTCCATCTCGCCGGCGAGAACATCGCCGCCGGTCGCTGGACCGCCGCGCGCCGCCGACGCATCCGCGACAGCCGTGGGCCGGCGACCCTCGCGCTGTGCCGCACCCTGGCGCGCCTACCACGCCCGCTGCCGGTGATGGTCAGCGCCAGCGGCGTCGGCATCTACGGTGACCGCGGCGACGAGTGGCTGACCGAAACCTCGCCACCGGGCCCCGACGACGACTTCCTGACGGCAGTCGCCAAGGAATGGGAGGCGGCCACGGCACCGCTCGCCGAGCGCGACACCCGCGTGGTCACCCTGCGCATCGGTGTGGTGCTCGCGCGCGAGGGCGGCGCCTTGCCGCGCATGCTGCCGCCGTTCCGCCTCGGCCTCGGGGGCCGACTCGGCAGCGGTCACCATTACGTCAGTTGGATCACGCTCGCGGACCTGACCCGGGTGATCCGCCGGGCGATCGACGACGACGACCTGCGCGGACCGATCCACGCCGTCTCGCCCACCCCCGTCGACAACCGCGAGTTCACCCGCACCTTGGCCAGGGTGCTGCGCCGCCCTGCGGTGCTACCGGTGCCGCGCGGATTGTTGCACCTTCTGTTCGGCGGCTTCGCGGACGTGCTGCTGGCGAGCCAGCGCGCACGCCCCCAGCGCCTGCTCGACAGCGGCTTTCGGTTCGAGCACGAACAGCTCGAACACGCGCTGCGGTCGGTGCTCGGCTGTTGACCCGGGTCGACGTTGCCGCGCCACCAGGAACCGACCAGCAACGCCCCCCCACTTCACGCCCGGTGCCCGCGAGCGCAAGCGTGCCCACGGCCGGCTCCAGCGTCGGCGGACCCCCTCCGAAATCCGTAGTCGTCTCACACCCGTTCGTTTCCGTATTGTGGGGCGCGCGGACCGGCCCAAGGTGGCTGATCGGCGGGGCCCGGAATCCGGAACCCGACCGTAAATAGCAGAGAAGAACGGGGGTTCCGCTTGCGCTCGGGGCCCAGATACGCTCTGATCGACGACCCGACCCGAAGTCCTGACCCACAATGAAGCCCGATTCCCCTCGCATGTCCGGCGAGGCGTTCGCGATCGAGCGCCTGAGCGAGAACCCCCACCTCGAGTACGAAGAAATCCGCCAGGAGGCGGAGGCGGCCGGCATCACGATGCAACCGATCCAATACGGCCGGGCCCGGCGTCGCCTCGGGCTGACGGGAACTCCAGCGTCGGGGACTCCAGCGTCGTCGAGCCCGAGCCCGAACGCCTCCCCGGGGGTCATCTCCGCCCCCTCGGCGCCGCCTGCGCCCGCCGCGATCGCGCCCCCGGCCCCCGCACCCGCCCCCGCGGTTCCGTCGTTTTCGACTCCGACGCCTCCTCCCGAGCCCCAGCCGGCCCCCGTCCTGCGCACCCCGAACCTGAAGAAGAGCTCGCCGGCGTTCGAGTTCCTGGTCAAGTCGCTGCAGATGGAGCCGACGCTCGCCTACGGGGAACTGAAGGCGCGCGCCGACGCCCAGGGGCTGAAGATCGCACCGATCATGTACGGCCGCGCCAAGGCCCTGCTGGGCCTGGTCCCGGTCGCCCCGCGCGGCCAGGGCAAGAACCGCAAGAAGGCCCGCACGATCGACATCGGCTCGCTGCCACCCGCCGAAGCCAACTCGGCGGAGCAATTCCAGCAGCAGCTCGAGCGCGTGCGCGACGTCGACACCCTGATCGCGATCGCGCGCAAGCTGGACGAAGAGCGGCGCCGCCTGCGAGCACTGTTGCAGCAGATCTCCGACTCGATCCACGGCAACATCAGCAGCTCCTGATCCGGCAGATCCGGATCCGGCGTCAGTCGATCGCGACGACCCGCTCCGCCGAGCGCGCGGCACCTTCCAAGGTCGCCGGAAAGCCGGTCGCGGTCCAATCGCCGCAACACAGGAGGTTGTCGGGGCCACCCGCGAGCCGGCCCGGCGGGGGCCGGAAGCGCTGGTGGCCGACTGCCGGCACGAACGTCGCGTGCTGCTCCTTGCGAACCCGGATCACCGCGCGATCGGCCGCCACGCCCGGGTAGTGGCGAACGAGCTGCTCTCTGGCCATCGCGGCGATCTCCTCGACCTTGCGACCGTCGAACCAGCGATCGCCGCCCGACAGCAGCGCAAAGCGGTGGCGCGGCTCCCCCACGGTTCGCAGCAGGAAGTGGAACGGCGCGCCGCGCACGAGCGCCACGACCGGGCCTTCGTCGGCCGGCGCCGGCGCGTCCGCGGGGAGTTCGCAGTAGGCGGTCACGATCGGACTCGATCGCAACCGCGCAAACGACTGCGCCGACAGGTCCGGCAGCAACTTCGCGAGCGCGAACCACGGCAGCGCGCTGATGACCAGATCGCCCGGATCGAGTTCGACCCGTTCGCCGTCGGCGAGCACGACCGCGCGCACGCGCCCTGCCGCGTGCTCGAGGCCGGTGACCCGCGCGCCGGTGC
>DRKG01000298.1 GCA_011051855.1 bacterium
CGTCGACAGTGCCGACCTCGACAAGTTCGCGCTCGTCTACGAGGTCGACTGCAACAACAACGGCACCAACGACCTGGCCGACGTGCTGACCGGCGGCCACGACGATGCCAACGGCAACTACGTTCCCGACGAGTGCGAGCACTGTCAGGTGGACCTGGGCTTTGCCGGGGCCGGTACGCTGACTCTCGCGATGTGCGGGGATGTGCTGACCACGTCCGGTTCGAAGGCGACGTTCCGCCTCACCGATGGTCCGGCCAACGTGCCCGTGATCATCGGCATCGGTGCGGTGCAGAGCCCGTATCTGATCACGCCGACGGAATACCTGGTGCCGCTCGAGCCGCTGAGCGCCGTCGTGACGACGCTCTCGACCGATGCCAACGGTGAGCTGCACGTGCCGGTGCAGGGGGGCGGCAACCTGCCGACCATGACCTGGATCTTCCAGGCGGCGGTGTTCACCGGCAGTGTGTTCGATCTGTCGAACGCGATCGAGGTGACGGTCGGAGCGTTCTGACTCTCCTTCCCTCGTCCGTCGGGGCCGCAAGCGTAGGCGCAAGTCGCGTAGCGGAGGAGTGTTCGCGCGCGCCAGCCGGGTGTTGGCGATAGCGGAGATTCTCCTGCGACCTCGCGTGGAACCGTTGGCGTGCGATCATCGGGCGCCGTCGCCGCATCACGTGATGCGGCGTGGCTTCCGTTCGCCCCCTTCCTGGAGGAAACCGATGTTCGCCAAAGGAATCGCGCTCACCGCGCTTGCCGTCTCCACGCCGTTCGCGTTCTACCACGCCCAGGATCCCGTCCCGCATCAACCGCCGCGAACCGCACCTTCGGCGGCCAACTCCGAACTGCAGCGTGCGCGCGCCGAGTTGCAGGCTGCGCGCCAGGAACTCCGCCGGCTGCGTCGGCAGCTCGATTCGGCCCTCGATCGCCTCGACCAGCACTACTCCGTCGAACGCGACCGCAACTGCTCGCCTTCGCGCAGCCGGGCGCTGATGTCGCACTACCAGTGGCTGCGCGACGAAGGGCACGGCGAGCGCGCGCAGGGGGCGCTGGCCAGGGTCGTGCAGGGCGTCGGGGATGACGCGAACCGCCTGAACAGCGTGGCGTGGGATCTGATGACCGACAAGAAGACCGCCGGCAAGTTCGACGAGGTGGCGCTGGCGTTGGCGAGACGCATGCAGGAAGTGGCCGGCAAACGCCGCGGCCGTGCCGGCCTCAGCTACAACCATCTCGATACGATCGCGCTCGCCCAGTTCCTCAACGGCGACATCGAGCAGGCGATCCGCACCCAAGAGCAGGCGATCGCCAAGGGTGGGCGCGGCGACGACTTCCGCCGTCGTCTGCGCACCTACGAGGCCGCGCAGGCGGCGCTGGCGAAGGCCAGGACGAACACCAACAGCCGTGTCGTGCCGGCGGCGGCCACGATGGTCGCAAGCCGCAACGAGGACGAGTAGTCGCGACGGCTCGACCGTGTCGGTCCACCGTGCGCCATGCGTCGGTTGACGGATTGGCTGCACGGCGGGATCGTATCCGCATGCGAATCCTCTGCTCGTTTGCATCCATCATGCTCGCCACCGCAGTTGTCGGTCAGACTCCCGCGGTCTCGTGGAACGGTGAAAACATGCGTCTCCGTTCGGCTTCGGTTTCCGCGGTCAGTGGTGGCTGGGACCTCGTGCTGCAAATGGACGACGACAACGGCAACACGTCACTGCCGACCAGCTATCGGCGGTGGTGGCATTGCCAAGTCGACAACCTTACGCCGGGAACGACGCTGAACTTTCGGGTGACCAATGCCGGCTATTCGGACGTGATCCTGCCCGTCTGGTCGCTTTCGACCGATGGAGTGACGTTCGGCGACTACGCCCGGATGCCGACCAGTGCCACGCCGCAGGTGATCGGTGGCACCCAACACCGCTTCAGCGTGCAGGTGCCGACCGGCGTCGTCGCGATGCGGGTGGCGAAGTACTTCCCGTACACCGTGACGATGAAGGATGACCTGATCTGGTCGGTGTTCGGGCATCCGCGCGTGCGCAGCGTGGTCACGATCGGCTCTTCGCAGCAGGGGCGCTCGATCCAGAAGATCGAACTGACCGACGGTGGGGTCCCCGATACCCAAAAGGAGCGGGTGTGGATCCACGCCGGGATCCACCCGGCCGAGACCACCAGCTACTTCGTCGTGGAAGGGCTGATCGATTGGCTGCTGTCGGGCGATCCGTACGCGGAGGCATTGCTCGATGCGACGTTGATCGAAATCGTGCCGATGGCAAACCCCGACGGCGTGTACCTCGGCAACTACCGCACCAACGCCAACTCGTCCAATCTCGAGTCGCAGTGGAGTGCGCCGTACAACTCGCCGCAACCCGAGGTGATCGCGCTGCGCACCGCGATCGAAGGCTACATGGGCAGTGTGGCGAGTCCCGCCTTCCACCCGATTCGCGTGCTGCTCAATCTGCACAGCACACACAACGTTTCGTTTCCGTTCCACTTCCAGCACGTCGCTAACAGCAACTGGTCGCCGGGGTGCACGAGTTGTGGAGTGATCCCGCAAGTCAATCAGGTCGAGGGGCAGTGGATCGCGAACTTCAGAAACCGCAGTCCGTTCGTCGCGCTCGGCACCACGCAGAACAGCACGCTCGGCAGCCGGCCCTTCGTCGAATCGATGTGTCACGATCGCTGGACCGCCGTCAACGGCTGGTTGAACGCGCCGAACTTCGAACAGCCGGTGATGGCGATCACGTTCGAGGGCACCTACGGCAAGGGGCCGGACGGCGTCACCTGGAACACCATGGACGACTACCGCCAGTGCGGCCGTGATCTGGGCATGGCGCTGTTCGACCAGTTCGGCTTGCAGTTGGGCGCGGGTGCCCAGGCCTATGGCCAGCCGTGTTCGGCGTTGTCGCTGGCGGCGTCGCTCACCCCGCAGCCCGACGGCAGCCACGTCGCCAACCTGACGATCAGCGGTGGCCCGTCTCCGGGCGTCGCGGTCTTGGCCGTCGGCGGCACGCAGACGCAGACGCCGTTGCCCGCGCCTTGGTCCGCCTGTTCTCTGTTGGCGACGCCCGACGCCACCGCAGTGTTGGTGCTCGACGGCAGCGGTGGTGCGTCGCTGCCGCTGAACGTGCCCGCGGTCTCCGGGTTGGTCGCATACCTGCAGGCGATCTCGCTCGACCCCGCGTTGGCGCTCGACGCCAGCAACGGCCTGACCCTGCAGAACAGCTACTGAGCTTCCGAACCCGGCTGCGTGCGGGTATCCTGGGCCGGCGGTGAGCTATCGCGTCGAACTGCCGGTCTTCTCGGGTCCGATGGACCTGTTGCTGCACCTGGTCCGGCAGGCCGAGGTCGACATCCACGAGATCTCGGTCGCGAAGATCCTGGACGCCTATCTCGAGCACTTGAAGGTGCTCCAGGAGCTCGATCTGCACGACATCGGCGACTTCGTCGTGATGGCCAGCACGCTGATGGAGATCAAGTCGCGCGAGCTGCTGCCGAACGAGTCGGTCGAGATCGAGGAAGAGCTCGATCCGCGCGACGACCTGATCCGGCGCTTGCTCGAATACAAGCGCTACCGCGACCTGGCGCGTGAACTCGACGGCCGCAGCGTGCGCCGCCAGCGGCAGAGCCAGTTGGTGATCGCGCAACCACCGGAGCTGCGCACGCCGAAGGACGAGGACCTGCTGGACCTCGGCGAACTGGGAGTTTGGGACTTGACGTCGGCGTTCGCCAAGTTGCTCGACGAGATCGGCCAGCAGCAGTCGATGGAGGTCGAGGTCGAGAAGCGCGACGTCGGCTACTACACCGAGAAGCTGCTGAGCACGTTCAAGCAGCGCCGGGAAGTGACCTTCTCCGAGGTGTTCGATCGCTCGGAGGGGCGCTACGGCATGATCGGCACGTTGATCGCCCTGCTCGAGATGATGAAGCAGGGCTACCTGCGCGCCTTCCAGGAGCAGTGCTTCGACGACATCAGCTTGGCCTACGTCGGCAGCGAAGACGTGCGCGCCGAGCAGATCCTCGCCGGCATCACGTCCGAGGATCTTGATGCGCAGCGGGAGCAGGATGCGCTGCAGCCTGAGGACGGCCGCGGGGACGGCGCGGTGGAGCAGGGCGCCTGAACGTCCTGCTCTGATGCACGCGGGGTGCACCCGAGTGCCCATGCCATCGACGATGCGGGCCGTGTGACGGGCTCGTCGACGGAAGTTGCGCGCCCGAACGCGGCCGGCAGGTAGTTTTCGCTTGGTGCCGTTTGCGCGACGGTCACAATCCTGCCGCGTCACCCCGACGGCCCAACGATCATGCCAAGCACGCCACGGACTCTGCTCGCCGGAATCTTCTGCCTCGGCCTGTCGGTCATCATGTTCGAGATCGCGCTCACCCGCGTGTTCGCGATCATGATGTGGCACCACTTCACCTACATGGTGATCTCGATCGGTCTGCTCGGCTTCGGCGCGTCCGGCAGCCTGCTGACCGCGACCCGCATGGCCGAGAAGGAAGGCGCCGCCGAACGCACGCTGACGTGGGTGGGCCTGCTCTACGGCGTGTCGGTGGTGCTGGCGTTCTGCTTCACCACCTTCGTGCGCATCGACAGTCTGTCGCTGTGGACGAAGCCGGCGAACATGCTCGCCCTGCTGCTGATCTACCTGATCGTGTTCGTGCCGTTTCTGCTCGGCGGCCTCGGCATCGGTCTGGCGCTGACGCGCTTCGCCAAGAGCGTGAACCGCCTCTACTTCGCCGACCTCGTCGGTTCGGCGGTGGGCGCCGGGATCAGCGTGCTGATGTTGAAGTGGTTCGGCAGCTCGGCAGCGGTGGTGATTGCGGGCTGCGCCGGCCTCGCGGCGGCGTTCTGCTTCTCGTTCTCGGCGCCGCGACGCTATCTGGTGCTGAGTGTGCCCGGAGTCCTGCTGGCGGGCTGGTTGCTGCTGGCGTTCACCGGCCTGGCACCGGCATTGGTGGCGAAGGTCGACTGGAAGGTGCCGTACGCGGTGGGCAAGGAGGCGTTGGTCGCCGAGGCGGTCCTCAAAGACCCGGCCAAGCGTGCTGCGTTCCAGGTCGAGGGTGACGAAACCGAACTCACCAAGCTGCCGAGCGCCACCGCCGAGGTGGAGGTCGGGCCGAGCATGCTGGGTGCGCCGATGATCGGCGGCGACATGGGCATGGTCGACGCGATGCCGATTCGCGCGCGCTCGGTCGGGCAGGATGGCGCCGCGCCGACGATGCTCTACAAGGATGCCGCCGACCTGGCGAAGTTCCCGTTCCTGGACGACACCCAGGCGGCGTCGGCCTACGTGGTGCATCGGGCTTCGGGGCGCAAGGATCAAAACAGCATGGTGATTGGCGTCGGCGGCGGCGTCGACGTGCTGGTCGCGTTCGCCAACGGTGCCCGGCACGTGACCGCAGTCGAGCTGAACACGGCCATGATCGAAATGGTCACCGAGCGCTACGACGATTACCTGGGGCACCTGTTCACGACCAGTGCGCTCGCTGGGCGCATCACGCTGGTCAACAGCGAAGGCCGCTCGTGGCTGCGCTCGCACGACGACAAGTACGACGTCATCCAGATGAGCGGCGTCGACTCATACACTGCGTTGAGCGGTGGCGCCTACACGCTGTCGGAGAGCTACCTGTACACGGTCGAGGCGGTGCAGGACTTCTATGAGCATCTGAACCCTGACGGCATCGTCTGTTATTCGCGGTTCATGCAGCGGGCGCCGCGGGCGGCGCGCGAAACGTTGCGGCTGGCCAACATCGCCGTGGAAGGGCTGCGCCGCGCCGGGGTCGCAGAGCCCCACAAGCACGTCTGTGTGCTGCGCGGCGGGGGCGATTGGGCCTCGACGATGATCAAGCAGAGCCCGTTCACCGCCGTCGAGGTGCAGGCGCTGCGCGAGTTCGCACGCAAGGAAGCGTTCGTCGGGTTGATGTATGACCCGCTGGCAGAGGCGGGGGTGGCGGCGGACCGGATCCCGCTGCTCCCGGAGCACTTCTCGACGCTGTTGCCGCGCGTGCAACCGGCCATCGGGCGTGTCACCCAGGACGTGGCCCGGCGTGATGCGGCTTGCCGAGCGTTCTTTGCCGCGGCCGCGGCGGTCGCGAAGGGCGAGGCGGTCGGCTCCGAACTGCTGCCCGAGGAACTGCGCGGGCAACCGGTCGCCGAGGTCCTCCGGCAGCAGCTCACCATGTTGACGCCAGCGATCCGGCGGCAGGCCGCGTACGTGCGGCGCACGATCCACGACTTCGGAGAGCTGCTGCGCGCCGATGCGGTGGGCAAGCAGCGCTTCTACGCCGCCTACCCGTTCGATGTGCGGCCCTCGACCGACGACGCACCGTTCTTCTTCAACTACTATCGCTGGTCGAGCCTGTTGTCGTGGGGCAAGACGCGCGATGCCGATGCGTTCAACTACCACACGGACTTTCCCGTCGGGCACTTCGTGCTGGCGGTGTCGATGCTGCAGATCCTGGTGCTCGCGGCGCTCTTGATCTTCCTGCCGTTGCGCAAGCTGCGGCACGATGGCGTGCGCACCCCCGGTTCATTGCGGGTTTTCGTCTACTTCGCCGCGCTCGGCCTCGGCTTCATGCTGTTCGAGATCGCGTTGATGCAGAAGCTGGTGATCTTCCTCGGCCATCCGACCTATGCGTTGTCGGTCGTGCTGACCAGCCTGCTCGCGTCGGCCGGCCTCGGCTCGTTGTTGTCCGGCCGCATCCGGCGGGTGCGCAAGCCGCATCTGTTGCTGCTCCTGGTGGGCATCCTCGCGGTGGTCGCCGGCAACGTGTACGCCGTCAATGAGCTGCTGCCTCGATTCCTCGGCTACAGCCTCGAGGTGCGCATGCTGATCGTGATCGCGCTGCTGGTGCCGACGGGGTTGTTGCTCGGCATGCCGTTCCCGAGCGGCATCCGTCTGGTCGAAGAGCAGTGCCCGCACCTGGTCCCGTGGGGATGGGCGATCAACGCGTTCTTCAGCGTGTTCGGTTCGATCTTCTGCATCGTGCTGAGCATGGCGATCGGCTTTACCAACGTGTTCTACGTCGCCGCCGGCGTCTACGCGGTCGGACTCGTGCTGATGAAGACGCCGCCGCGTTCCGAAGATGCGCCCGACGAACTCGCCACGACGGTGTCCGAAACTGAGACGGTATCCCTGACTGAGGCCGGCTCCTGAACCGCCTGCCCCATGGGCCTTTGGGGGAGGCGGCCGGATTCTGCAACGCGGTGGCGGCCGGCCCGTTGCTGACGGTCCGCCGCGACCGGCTCCCGTTGACCGTTTCGATGTAGAGTTCCGGGTGACCACCCGACAACCCGATGGACCTTCCACCCGACTCCTGTGATTCGGTGATGCTCGCCCAGAGCGCCAGCCGGGGGGATCGTGAATCGCTCGAGCGCCTGCTCGAGCGTTACCTGCCGGAACTGCGCGCGTTCATCCGCTTGCGCACCGGGCGCCACATCCTGGCGCACGAGACGCCCGACGACTTGGTGCAGTCGGTCTGCCGCGACGTGCTTGGTGCGCTGAGTGGGTTCGACTACCGCTCGGAACAGGCGTTCAAGAGTTGGCTGTTCCTCAACGCGCTGCGCAAGGTGCAGGACAAGGGCCGCTACTACGGCGCCGCCAAGCGCAAGCCCGTCAGCCCGTGGGGTGACGATGGCGACCCGCAACTGCTCAGTGGATACGTGTCGATGCTGAGCCCGAGTCGGGTTGCGATCGGTCGCGAAGACGTCGTCAGGCTCGAGCGCGCCTTCGAACGGTTGCCCGAGGAGTACCGTGAGGTGATCACGTTGCACCGCGTGCTCGGCCTGGATCACGAGCAGATCGCGGCGCGAATGGGGCGCACAACGAACGCCAGCCGGGTCTTGTTGCACCGCGCGATAGCAAGACTTTCGCGATTGCTCGCTTCGGGCGAGAACACGGCGAAAGGCGACGAAACCCGCGCCAGCGACGTGTAACGCGAACGGACTCGACTCGCTGCCTCCTGCAGACACGGAGGCAAAGACATGATGCGAGTCAAGAACCAAGCGACCCCTTTCTCCTCGAAGCGCTCGACCCTCGGTCTGGTTGCGACCCTCGGGCTGCTGACTCTCGCCGCCTGTGGTGGTGGCGGCAAGCAGCAGGCACTCGCGCCGAGTGCGGCGCTGTCGACGCTCGCCGCCTCCGCCGCCAGTGCGCCGGCCGATGGCAGCACGGCCGTGTTGTTGACGGCCATCGTGCGCGACACGGCTGGTGCTTCTCTACTCGGACTGCCGGTGCGTTTCGAGAGCACCGGCGGCACGCTGCAGCCGGCGACGGTGGTCAGCGGTGCCGGCGGGCTGGCAACCACGAGCCTGACATCGACGGTTCCAGGACCGGTGACGGTTTCGGCGACGGTGGCTCCC
>DRKG01000299.1 GCA_011051855.1 bacterium
GGTCAACGGCACGTGCAGCGACACGAAGTCGCTCTCTCGCAGCAGCGCGTCGAGCGGCACGCGGATGGCGCCGAGTTCCCGTTCGCGTGCGTCGGGCAGTGCGTGGCGCTGGCAGTAGAGCACGCGCATGCCGAAGCCGCGGGCGCGGCGCGCGAC
Source organism: bacterium (assembly GCA_011051855.1). GTDB lineage: Bacteria > Planctomycetota > UBA1135 > UBA1135 > UBA2386. Next base: position 157 of record DRKG01000299.1, read on the forward strand.
CGCTTGGCCGATGCGACCCATGCCGACGATGCCGATGGTCTGGCCGTGCACGTCGGTGCCGCACAAGAGGTCGATGTCCCAGCGCTGCCAGCGACCTTCGCGCAGGTGGCGTTCGGCGGCCGGCAGGCGGCGCGCGACCGCCAGCAGCAGCGCGAACGTCAGGTCGGCAGTCGCTTCGGTCAACACGCCCGGCGTGTTGGTCACCACGATGCCGCGCTCGGTGGCCGCCGCGACATCGATGTTGTCGACGCCGACGGCGATCTGCGAGATCACGCGCAGCTTCGGCGCCGCCGCGATCACAGTTCGCGTCAGTGGATCGGTCAACTGGCAGACGACGCCGTCGGCGAGCTGCAGCCGTTGCTGTAGCGCCGCAGCGTCGAGCACGTCGTAACGGTCGAGGTAGTCGACCGCGCAGTGCTCCTGGAGCACGGCGATCGCGGCGGAATAGACGCGTCGGGTGACCAGCACTCGCGGCTTCATCGCCGCACCGTAGCCGCTATCGTGGCCGCGATGAACGGCCGCACCCGCTTCCGCTACCTGCGCGAACCACTGTTCGTGCTGGCCGCGGCCGTCTACGTGGGCAACGTCGTGTGGAAGCACTTCGCGCCGGCCGATGCCACGTTCGCGCGCTGCTACCTCGGTGACACGCTGTGCCTGCCGGTGTGCGTGCCGCTACTGCTGTGGCTGCAGCGACGCTCCGGGGTGCGCGGGCACGACCTGCCACCGTCGCGTCGAGAACTGCTCGGGCTGTGGCTGTTGTGGACGGTGTGCTTCGAATGGCTCGGCCCGCGATTGCCGCTGCTGGCTCCGGGCGCGGTCAGCGATCCCTGGGATGCGCTCGCCTACGCCGCCGGCGGCCTGTTCGCCGGACTGGCTTGGTGCAGGAGTGACGGCGGGTCGCCACCCGCGAGCTCCGCCGGCCAGCGACTCGGCCGCTGGTCGTGGGCGCTCGCGGTCGCGCTGGCGGTGCTCAGCGCCTACCGGATCGCGGCGATCTTCCGCTGATCCTTCGCTGCTGACGGCTATCGTGCGCGTGCATGGTACGCCTCCTTGTGAGCGCGATGTTGTTCCCGGTGTTGATGGCCCTGGCTCCGACGACCGCGGCCCAGGCGCCGCAGGGCCTCGACGAGTTCCTGGCACCGATTCGTGAACGCCACCGCGTGCCGGCGCTCGGGGCGGCGGTGCTGGTCGACGGTCGACTGGCGGCGATCGGCGTCAGCGGCAAGCGCAAGCACGGCAGCGATGCCGAGGTCACGGTCGACGATCGTTGGCACCTCGGGTCGTGCACGAAGGCGATGACCGCGACGCTGCTGGCGCGCCACGTCGACCGCGGTCGCCTGAGCTGGAACGACACCGTCGCCGAGCGCATGCCGGACCTGCTCGACGGAATGCACGCCCAAGCGCGTGCGATCACGGTCGCCGACCTGCTGCGCCACCGCGCCGGCCTGCCGCGCGGCCCGTCGCGTGCTCTGTGGAGCGAGCTGTTCCGCTTCGAAGGCAGCGATCGGGACGCGCGCACGGCGGTGGCGGCCGAACTGCTGCAGCGCGCGCCGACGACGGCTCCCGGGACCAGATACCTCTACTCGAACGCCGGCTACATGATCGTCGGCGCGATCGCCGAGCGCATCGACGAGCGTCCCTGGTCGGAGCAGATGCGCGCCGAACTGTTCGATCCGCTCGCCATGCGCAGCGCGGGCTTCGGGCCGCCGGGGCGCAGGGACGCCGTCGAAGAGCCGTGGGGCCATCGGCCGGGGCCGCGCGGACCTGTGCCGGTGTTCCACGACAACCCGTCGTCGCTGGGGCCGGCCGGCACCGTGCACGCCTCGTTGCGAGACTGGGCCCGGTTCGTCGGGCTGCACCTCGGCGTGTGCGACCCAGGCCGGCAGCCGCTGGTGCGCGACGCCACCCTGCGGACGCTGCACACGCCGCCCGATGGCACCGACTATGCGTTCGGATGGCGGGTGACGCGCCGCGGCTGGGCGCCCGGACCGATCCTGACCCACAGTGGCAGCAACACGATGTGGTATTGCGTCGCGTGGCTGGCACCGGAGATCGACTTCGCGGTGCTGGTCACCTGCAACCAGGGCGATGCGGCGGGGGCTTGCGACGAGGTTGCGGCGGCGTGCATCCGGCGGTTCCGGCGCGACTGATCGCGGCGTTCGCCGGGGGGCGATTCGGGTGTGCCCAGTGTGGGGTTGGTGCTAGCTTCGCGACATGCCGTTTGTCCACCAGCCGCTCTTCGAACTGGGCCCCGACGACACTCCCTACCGCCTGGTCACGACCGACGGGATCGAGACCGTCGAGGCCGGTGGTCGCAAGCTGCTGCGCGTCGCCGGCACGACGCTGCGCGAGCTGACGTTCGCCGCCATTCGCGACGTCAGCCACCTGCTGCGGCCGGGGCACCTGCAGCAATTGCGCGACATCCTCGACGATCCCGAGGCGTCTGCCAACGACCGCTTCGTCGCGTTGCAGTTGCTCAAGAACGCCAACGTCGCCGCCTCGATGGTGCTGCCGAGCTGCCAGGACACGGGGACCGCGATCGTGATCGGCAAGAAGGGGCAGGATGTGTGGACCGACGGTGACGACGAGGCGGCGATCAGCGAAGGTGTGCACCGCACGTTCACCGAGACCAACCTGCGCTACTCGCAGATGGCTCCGCTCGACATGTACCGCGAGGTGAACACCGGTGACAACCTGCCGGCGCAGATCGAGCTGTACGCCGAGCCGGGCGACGAGTACCGCTTGCTCTACCTGACCAAGGGCGGCGGCTCGGCGAACAAGACGTTCCTGTTCCAGAAGACGAAGGCGCTCCTGAACGAACGCGATCTGCTGGCGTGGATCGACCAAGAAACGCGCAAGCTCGGCACTGCGGCGTGTCCGCCGTATCACCTCGCGATCGTCGTCGGCGGCATGTCGGCGGAGTTCAATCTGAAGACGGTCAAGCTGGCCAGTGCGCGCTATCTCGACACCTTGCCGACCGCGGGCAACGAGCGTGGACGGGCGTTCCGCGACC
>DRKG01000300.1 GCA_011051855.1 bacterium
GAAGTACGGCCCCACCCGTGGCACCGCCAGCCCGACGCATCTGCGAGCCACCGGCACGCGCGGCGGCAAGCCTCTCGCCCAGGGCTGGCGCATCCACCTGGTCGACGGCCACCGGATGACGGTCCAGCCCTACCGGCTCGCCCCGGAACACAAACTGTTCGGCAAGACGACGCTGGCGATCGAGATGTTCGACAAGAACAGCGAGCCGATCGACACGCTGGTGACCGACCCGCTGACCAGGGATCGGGCGTCGTTCACCTTCGAGCTCGACGAGGGAATCGCCAGGCGGGTCTACGACCTGATCCTCTGGTATCGCAAGGCGCCGTAGGCGCCGAGGCGACGCCTACTTCACTTCGAAGTCGGCGTCCTTGATGTCGTCGTCCTGGCCGGACGCCGATCCGCTCGCGGCACCGGCGCCAGCACCGGCCCCGGCGGCATCGCCCGCGGCTCCCGCCCCGCCGGCCGCGCCGGCCATCGCCGCACCGGCCGCCTGGAAGGCCTGTTCGAAGGTTGCGATCGCCGTCTTCAGCGCCTCGACATCCTCGCCCTCCATCGCCTTCTTCAGGTCGGCGGTGGCGGTTTCGAGCTTGCCCTTGGTGTCGGCGTCGAGCTTGTCGCCGTTCTCCTTCACCTGTTTCTCGGCCTGATAGACCATCGAATCGGCCTGGTTCTTCAGGTCGACCAACTCGCGGCGCTTCTTGTCCTCTTCCGCGTGGGCTTCGGCGTCGGCGGCCATGCGGTCGACCTCTTCCTTCGACAGGCCCGAACCGACCTCGATGGTCACCTTTTGCTCCTTGCCGGTGCCCTTGTCCTTGGCGGCGACCGACAGGATGCCGTTGGCGTCGATGTCGAACGTCACCTCGATCTGCGGCGTGCCGCGCGGAGCCGGCGGGATGTCGTCGAGCTTGAACCGCCCGAGCGTGCGGTTGTCCTTGGCGAACTCGCGCTCGCCCTGCAGCACGTGGATGTCGACGCCCGGCTGGTTGTCCGCAGCGGTCGAGAACACCTGGCTGCGGCTGGTCGGGATCGTCGTGTTGCGCTCGATCAGCTTGGTCATCACCCCACCGAGCGTCTCGATCCCGAGCGACAGCGGCGCGACGTCCAGCAACAGCACGTCCGAGACCTCACCGCCGAGCACGCCACCTTGGATCGCGGCGCCGAGGCTGACCACCTCGTCCGGGTTGACCGAGCGGTTCGGCTCCTTGCCGAAGATCTCCTTGACGACCTCCTGCACCTTCGGGATGCGGGTCGAGCCGCCTACGAGGATGCACTCGTCGATGTCGGACGCCTTCAGCTTGGCGTCTTCCAGGCACTTCAACACCGGCTCGCGGCAACGGTCGAACAGGTCTTCACACATCTGCTCGAACTGCGCCCGCGTCAGGTTCTCGGCGAGGTGCTTCGGCCCCGACTGGTCCATCGTGATGAACGGCAGGTTGATCGCGGTCTGGGTCGCCGAGCTGAGCTCGATCTTGGCCTTCTCGGCGGCCTCCTTGAGCCGCTGCAACGCCATCTGGTCGTTGCGAAGGTCGATCGCGTTGCTCTTCTGGAAGCTGTCGCACAGCCATTGGATGATGCGCTCGTCGAAGTCGTCACCGCCCAGATGGGTGTCGCCGTTGGTCGCCTTGACCTCGAACACGCCTTCGCCGACGTCGAGCACCGAGATGTCGAAGGTGCCGCCGCCGAGATCGAACACGGCGATCTTCATGTTCTTGCCGCCGGCCTTCTTGTCGAGGCCGAACGCCAGTGCCGCCGCCGTCGGCTCGTTGATGATGCGCTCGACCTTGAGGCCGGCGATCTGGCCGGCGTCCTTGGTCGCCTGGCGCTGGCTGTCGTTGAAGTAGGCCGGCACGGTGATGACCGCGCGCTCGACCTTCTCGCCGAGGTAGGCCTCGGCCGATTCCTTCAGCGCACGCAGGATCTGGGCCGACAGCTCGGGCGGCGTGTAGGTCTTGTCGTCGACCTGGACCTTCACCAGTTCCTCGGCCGCACCGACGATCTTGTAGGGCACCATCTTCTCCTCGTCGCCGACCTCGCTGTGGCGGCGGCCCATGAAGCGCTTGATCGAGTAGATGGTGTTGTGTGGGTTGGTGGCAGCCTGACGCTTCGCCGGCGCGCCGACCAGGCGCTCACCGCTCGGCGTGAACGCGATCACCGACGGCGTCGTGCGCGCGCCTTCCATGTTGGGGATCACCTTCGGCTCGCCACCCTCCATGACCGAGACGACCGAGTTGGTGGTTCCGAGGTCGATACCGACGATCTTCGACATATTCACTCCTGTTTGTCGGCGCCCCCAAGGACACCGACGCAATGCAACGAAACGCGCCCCGCACCTCGAGGCGACGGGGCTCGGTAGACAAAAGGCGTGCCCGAACCCATTCGCGGCCTAGCAGCCATAAATAAAGGACTTACGATCACAAGGCGGCGGCACGCCACGCCATTCTGGCAGTCGGCCGCCCGACGTGGCCTGTCACCATGGCAGAATCAGCGGGCGCGGGCGGCCCGCCGTCGGAACGCCGCCACCGCGTCCCGGAAGGGCACTCCGAGCGCCACCGGCCAGTCGGCGTCCGGGGCCATCTGCACCGACTCGAGCCAGCGCAGTTGGCGCGGGGACAGGAACCGGCCGAGATCCGCCGCGGCCAGGGTGCGCCCGTGCAGCGCGGCGTTGACGCGGGTCGCCTGCACACCCGTCATCGGCACGAAGCGCAGCGCGGTGCGGCCGAGGTAGTAGTGCTGGTCGCGGTCCCGGCGCGGCGCCTGTTCGCCGACCATCGAGCGCAGCGGCCGCGCGCGCGCCCCGACGACCTCGGCCGCCAGCCGCTGCTGCTCCGCCGTCGTCGTCCACACGTGGCGAGCGCAGTCCCCGGCGCGCGCGTGCTCGAGCAGCCGGGCGAACGCCAGCCGCCGGGTATCGAAGGTCACGCGCACGCCTTCGGCCTTGCCCAGCCACAGCGACTCGGTCGCCAGCACCCCATCGACGAGGCCGAACTCGGCCTCCCCGACCCAGAATCACGACATGCCGAAGATCGCCGATTCCACGTGCCTGGCCGGCACGTCGACGTTCTCGGCCAACAGCCGCAGCCACGCCGGCACCGCGCGGCCGGTGCGGGTGAGCGCGCGCACCAGCAAGTCGGCGAGACCGTGCACGGACCACGCGCGCACGAGCGGGGCGGTGACGTTCCGCCGCCGCTCGTCGACGCACCGCACCACCGGGTTGTTCCACGCCCGTTCGCCGTACGCCGCGAGCGCCTCGGCATCGCGATCGCCCTCGGTGTTGTTGTAGACGCACAGCGGCGTGAACAGCGTCTCGATCGCCTCGACGCACAGCGGGTGGCTCAGGACCTGAGCACCGAAGTCACGGCAGGTCTTTCAACCCGGGACTTCCTGGAACAACACCAACAGCGGCTTGCGCGACTGCTTCGCCGCCTCCTGGGCGACCCTCTCGTTGCGCAACCAGTGCACCGTCCCGAGTTCGGGCGGCTGCTGCGACCGCGCCTCGTCCTGGGCAACGACGACCGACGCCGGCGCGAGGCTCGCCAGCAGCCCGACCGCGATTCCGAGCAAGGACTCGCTCATACCGCGCATGGTAGCCCGATCTATGCACGAACCAGCACCCCCGGCACGCACAATCCACGCCCATGCGGCAGAAGAGCGGCCGCCTGCGGCGTCCGTTCGCTCCGCGAACTCCTTGGCAGAATGCTCGGCGGGGCCAGCGCCCCGCCTGCGCTTCTGCAGTCGCCTTCCTTGCCTGAACGCGGATTGCACGCACCGGGGGCACTGTTTCATGCATAGATCGGGTTAGCGCCGCCGCAGCCGCATGGGTTCTCAGGTTCCCAGGATCTCGCGCGCCCGATCGAGGATCTTCGACGGCGAGAACGGCTTGGTCATGTAGTCGTTCGCACCGGCGGTCTTGCCGACCTCGCGGTCGCATTCCTGTCCCTTGGCGGTCAACAGGATGATCTTGACGTCATCGAGCGAGTGGTCGGCGCGCACTTCCTTCGTCACCTGGAAGCCGTCGACCTTCGGCATCATCACGTCGAGGAACACCAGGTCGGGCTTGTGCTCGCGAATCGCGGCCAGCGCCTCTTCGCCGTTGCGGGCTTCGAGGACCTCGTAGTTGCCCTTGCGCAGCACGAAGGTCAGCGAACGGCAGATGAACGGTTCGTCGTCGACGACCAGGATCTTGTGCTGACTCATCGCTTGCTTCCTTCCTCGGTGCAGCGGATCACGACCGCGGTGACGTCATCGGCGACCTCGACGCCGCGACGATAGTGTTCGAGTTCACGCACGATGCCGTCGAGGATGCGCCGGGCGCTGCGATTGGTCGCGAGCTGCGCAAACAGGGTCGCGAGCCGGTCTTCACCGAACATCTCGTCGGCCTGGTCCACCGCCTCCGGGATGCCGTCGGTGTAGAGCAACACGCAGTCGCCCGGCGCGAGCTCCAGCTTGCGCACCCGATACCGTGGCTCCGGCAGGAAGCCGAAGATCACGTCCTCGGCGGCGAGACGCTCGACCCGATCGCTCGCCGCCCGATAGACCATCAGGTCGTTGTGGCCCGCGCTGACGTAGTCGAGCGTGCGTTCGTTGGGGCGCAGCGCGACCGCGGCC
>DRKG01000301.1 GCA_011051855.1 bacterium
GAAGACCGCGAGAGCTTCTCCCACGCGTCGACCAGTTTGTTGCGCACCTCGAGCAAGAGGTTGAATGCGACCTCGCTCTTGTTGCCGGCGATCATCACGTCGTGCAGTTCGACGTCTTCGCCCATGACCATCGCGCGCACCTTGTCCTTGGCGTCGTTCTGCAGGCCGCGCACGTGGTCGATCGCGTCGACGATCCCGCCGGACAGCGCGTCGGCCGAACCGCCGCCACGCACGTCCGCCGGCAGCATCGCTTCGAAGGCCGACACCTGATCCGGAGGGGACTGGACCTGGGGGCCCTGGAGCTCGGGGCTCCGAAACGGCTCACCCGGCCCCTGCGGGCGCAGCGGTTGGAAACTCCGGTCGAAACCGCGGATCGGGGGGAGATCGAAGCCGGTCATGCGCGCTCCTAGCTACCGAGCTGCTGCAAGGTGTTCTGCAGCATCCCGCGATACGTGCGCAGCGCCGTCAGGTTGGCATCGAAGCTGCGTTGGATGACGTTCATGTCGACCAGTTCCTTGAACAGGTCGACGTTGGAGCCGAGCACCTGGCCGCTTGCGTCGGCATCGGGGTGACCAGGCTGGTAGAACACCGGGAACGGGGTCTGGTCCTCGACCACGCGCGCGGCCACGACGCCGCCGCCGAGGCCGTCGCGCTTGCCGTTGGCCTGTTCGAGCGCCTCCTCGAACACGACCATCTTGCGCCGGTAGGGCGGCTTCTTGGCGTTGCCCGTGCGGTGCATGTTGCCAAGGTTGCTGGCGACGATCTCGGAACGCTGCAGCTCGGCGCGCAGACCGGACGAGGCGATGTCGAAGCCCCGGAAGATGCCGCTCATCGGATCACTGCTCATCGTTACCTCCCGTTGATGGCCCTCTTGATGTGCGAGAAGTAGCCCGCCGCGCGCCGCAGCATGTAGTCGTGCATGATCTGGGCTTTGCCGAGCACGGCGAGTTCCTCCATCAGCACGACGTTGTTCTGTCCGGGCGGGCCGGACTCGTCGCGCCGCAGCACCGGCTCGACCGAACCTTCCGACCGCCCTTCCTGCACGGCCTCGCGCAGCAGGTCCTCGAAGCGCACCTCGTAGCGCTTGAAGCCCTCCACGTTCTGGTTCGCGATGTTCTTGATGGCCGCGCGGGTTCGCTCGGTCATCGCGTCGAGCGCATGCTGCGTGAACGCGGTATCGCTGTTGAAGTCGATCATGTTTTCGCCGATTGCCGCTAAAGCATCGGCAGATACCGCCACCCGCCTTGAGACGGACGTTTTGGCGACACGCATTCCCCACCCGAGAACCCACTGTTGCGCCTCGCAACACTCGGCAAGGCGCTATGCTCGCCCGATGACATGCAGAGCGAACCGCAAAGGCAGCGATCGGCGCGACGCGGATCCCGCCCACCGGCCCCGAAGCTCGTGCAGACCTCGCTGCCCTCGATCGACGACGTCGCCGCGACGATCTGGCGGGGCTTGACCGCCGACTCGGCGACGATCCCGGCGCGGTTCCTCTACGACGAACTCGGATCCCGTCTGTTCGATGCGATCACGGCGCTGCCGGAGTACTACCCGACGCGCACCGAGGCGGCGATCTTCGCCGAACACCTGCCGGCCCTGGCCAGGCTGGCGCCGGTCCAGGGCTGCACGCTGATCGACCTCGGCGCCGGTAGTTGTGAGAAGGCCCCGCGGCTGTTTCCGTTCGTGCACCCGCGGCAGTACGTAGCGGTCGACATCTCGGTCGACCATCTGCGCACGGCACTCGAACGCCTGCAGATCGAACACCCGGACATCGAGATGCTCGGCGTCGGCACCGACTTCTCGACGCGGCTCGAACTGCCGGCCGCCGTGCGCCGCGAGCGACGCTTGTTCTTCTACCCGGGTTCGTCGATCGGCAACTTCGAACCGCACGCAGCGGTCACGTTCCTCGCCGGCCTCCGCGCGGCGATGGAGCCCGATGGCGCACTGTGGATCGGCGTCGACCTGCAGAAGTCCGTCGACGTGCTCGTGCGCGCCTACGACGACGAGCTCGGCGTGACCGCGGCGTTCAACCGCAACGCGCTGCGCCACGTCAACGCCCTGCTGGGCACCGACTTCGCACCGGGCGACTGGCGCCACGTCGCCCGCTACGACCGGCGACACCAGCGCATCGAGATGCACCTCGAAGCCGGGCACGAGGTGACCGCGCGCTGTCCGCTGGGAGAGCGCACGTTCCAGCGCGGCGAACGCATCCACACCGAGAGTTCGTACAAGCACACCCCCGAGGGCTTCCGCGACCTGCTGGCGCGCGCGGGGCTGCGCGTCGTCGGCCACCACACCGACGACGAGCAGTGGTTCGGGATCTTCGTCGCCGTGCCCGCGGCATCGTCATGAACGATCCCCGCGACCTGTCGCCGCAAGCACTCTCCGAGGCGCTCCGAGCGGCTCGCGCGGCGACCCTGGCGGCGGCGATGGATCTGTCCGACGAACAGTGGCTGGTTCCGTATTCGCCGTGGATCCAACCCACGGCGTGGGATCTGGGCCACGTCGGCTGGTTCGCCGAGTTCTGGCTGCTGCGCGGCCCACACCGTCTCGGGCGGGACGGCTTCCAGCAGGCGAGCACAGCGCCGCTTCGGTTCGGCCCCGACGAGCACTACGACTCGGCCGCGGTGCTCCACCCGGACCGCTGGCGCAACCCGCTGCTGCCGCGCGAGGAACTGCAACAGCGACTCGACGCGCAACTCGCCGACGTCGAGCGGTGCCTGGACGCGCGCGAAGGCTGCGCGGACACCCGCTACTTCGCCCACCTGACGCTGTTCCACGAACTGATGCACGTCGAAGCGCTGGCGTGGACGCGCGCATTCTGCGGCTACCCGGCACCGTGCGGCGTCGAGATGCCGACGGTCGGCGCGGACGAACGCCTCGAGTTCGGCCCGACGACGGCGCAGATCGGTCGCGACGGCGACGATTGCTTCGCGTTCGACAACGAGCAACCGCGCCACGAAGTCCGCCTCGACGCGTTCACGATCGACCGCCATCCGGTGCGCAACGACGCCTTCCTGCGCTTCGTCGACGACGGCGGCTACGAACGCGACGAGCTGTGGCCGCCGGCTTGGCGCCGCGATCCCGGGCGACGGCGCCTGCCGGCACGCTGGCGACGCGCCGGCGACGGCTCGATCGAACACCGCCACTACGACCGCTGGCTGCCGCTGCCGCTGGCGAGCCCGGTGGTCCACGTGTCGGCGATCGAGGCCGAAGCCTACTGCCGCTGGGCCGGCCGCCGCCTGCCGACCGCGCCCGAATGGGAGCACGCCGCCGCCCACGGCATGTCCTGGGGCAACAGCGTCTGGGAATGGACCGCGTCGACGTTCGCGCCGTACACGTGCCACTTCCGGCCGGGCCCGTACGTGACCTACTCGACGCCGTGGTTCCACCACCAGCGCGAGCTGCGCGGCGGCGCCTACACGACGCACCGCCTGCTGCACGACCACCGCTACCGCAACTTCTTCCTGCCGCACCGCACGGACGTGTTCGTCGGGTTTCGCACGGCCGGCGGTTGATGGCCGCCGCAGCAAGAAGCCTCGCCACAGGCGGCGCTCGCATGGGCCTCTCGCGGCCCAACGCAGGCCGTTGCGCTCAGCCGTCGATGAATCCCGTTGACACACCTGAGCGGGCACCCGACGCTACTTCGCCGAAATCTCCGCCACCGACCCGACGATGACCGATTCGCCACGCAACATCGTGCGCCACGAAGGCACGATCTCCCGCCGGGACCGGGAGCAACTGCTCGGCCAACGCGGCTGCGTGGTCTGGTTCACCGGCCTGTCCGGGTCCGGAAAGTCGACGGTGTCGCGGGCGGTCGAGGAGCGGCTGCACCAAGCCGGTCGGCTCGTCTACGTACTCGACGGCGACAACGTGCGCCACGGCCTGTGCAGCGACCTCGGCTTCTCCGACCGGGACCGCAGCGAGAACATCCGTCGCATCGGCCACGTCGCGGCCCTGCTGGCCGACGCCGGCGCGATCGTGCTGACCGCGTTCATCTCGCCGTTTCGGCGCGACCGCGCCCAGGCGCGCGACGTCGTCGGCGGCGACGACTTCCTGGAGGTCTTCGTCGACGCGCCGCTTTCGACCTGCGAAGCGCGCGACCCCAAGGGCCTCTACAAGAAGGCGCGCGCCGGCGAGATCCCCGAGTTCACCGGTATCAGCTCACCCTACGAACCACCCGAACACCCCGCGCTGACCGTGCAGACCGGCGACCTGTCGCTGCCCGAATGCGCCGCCGCCGTCGCATCCATGCTCGAACAGAAGGGCTACCTCAGCCCACCGGACCGCCAGTCATGACTAGTTACGCTCTGAGTCACCTGCAACAACTCGAGCAGGAGAGCATCCACATCATCCGCGAGGTCGCGGCCGAGTTCGAACGACCGGTGATGCTCTATTCGATCGGAAAGGACTCCGGCGTGATGCTGCGGCTCGCGCAGAAGGCGTTCGCGCCCGCGCGCATCCCGTTCAAGGTGCTGCACGTGAACACGCGGTGGAAGTTCCGCGAGATGATCACGTTCCGCGACCAGTTGGTGAAGGACCTCGACCTCGACTTCGTCGAGTGGATCAACCCGCAGGGCATCGCGGACGACATCAACCCATTCGTGCACGGCACCCAGCGCCACACGCACGTGATGAAGACCG
>DRKG01000302.1 GCA_011051855.1 bacterium
ATCGCAAGCACAGCGTCTACCGGCCAGCGCCGCACCGGGGATCGCGTTCGGGCCGCCGTAGGCAGTCTGCTACCGTGGCGGGCATCGCCGAGGTCCCACGCCACCAGACCCATGAAGCCATCCCTGCGCAAACGCCTGGCGGACCTCGATCGCACCCGTGCCGCCGACCGGCCGCCGACCCTGCTGCGAACCCTGCTCGACGAAGCTCTGTGCGCGTGGCCAGATGTCGAGCCAGACTGGCGCCGACAGCGTGACGCGGAAGACGGCGCCCGCATCGCGGCAGCCGCACTGCCGCACACGCCACCGGCCCACCGCGCCGAGGTGTTCCGCTCCCTGCTCGGGCTGGCGCGCGCACGGCACTGGGATCCGTTCTCGCTGCCGCTGGTCATCGACGACCTGCGCACGCCCGAGCGTGAGGATCTGCTCGACGCTTTGCTCGACGCCGGGCGCGTGCACGATCTCGCCCGCATCGGCAAGCATCTCGACGGCGCGCGCTGGCGCAGCGCCTATGCCTTGGCGCGCAGGCCGTGTGATCATGCGGCCCTGTTGTCGGCGGCGCCACCGGCCGAACGCCCACGATGCGCAGCCGACCTGCGCACGCGCCTGCTCGCGACCCGGCTCGACATCGCTTCGTATGCGCACGATGCCGCCGTCGCTGCCGCCGTGGCCGCGTTCGCCCCCAGAACCCGCGACGAACTGCTGCTGCGGGTGTTCGCGGACAGCAACCGCCCGGACGGCAGCGCCGGCAGCGCGCTGCGCTACTACGGCAGCCTGGTCACGGATGTGACCCTGCCGGCGGCCTTGCCGCTGCTCGCGGTCGGGTCCCGGAACGACGGCGAACGCGCCCTGCTGCTCCTGTTCCTCGCCGAAGGCAGCCACGCGCGTGCCGCCCCGCTGCGCGACGAGGCCGCGGGCTTGGCCACAGCGATCGTCACCGGGGACCCGTCACCTTGGTCCGGGCGCGACCTCGACCTCCTGCTCGAACTCGCGCGCCACACCAACGACGCCACCTGGCAGCGGCACGCGACCGCCATCGTCACCCGGCTCGCACCCGACCAAGACGAAGACAGCTTCGAACCCATCCACTGGGACCACCTGCTGCCGCGGGTCGCGCCCGACCAGCGCGATGCGTGGCTGCAAGCGATCGACACCATCGACGACGAGGGCCCGCGCGATGACGCGCTCGCGGCCGCGTGCCGACACTGGTAGTCCCGTCCACCTCGCGACATCGTGCCCACGCCCCGCAGCACCGCCTTCCTGAGCTGGCTCGACGAACAGCACCTGCCCGAGAGCGAGACCTACCCGTGTCCCTACCTGCCCGATCGCAGAGCACGCCAGTTCGGGTTCACGGTCGACGCACTCGACGGGGAACTGTACGAGGCGTTGCTGGATCGCGGCATGCGCCGCTCGGGGCGCGCCTTCTACGGGATGTGCTGCCCGGCGTGCCGACTCTGTCTACCGCTGCGCGTGCCCGTAGACACGTTTCGCGCCAGCCGCAGCCAGCGGCGCGTGCTGCGCCGCAACCGCGACGTGCGGGTCGCCTTCGCCCCACCGCGATTCCGTCGTGACAGCTTCGCGCTGTACCGCCGCTACCTGCACCATCAGCACCCGGGCACTCCGCAGGACGACAGCGAAGAGAGCTTCCGCGACATTCTCTACACGGACGTCACCGACGGGATCGAAGCGCGCTACCTGATCGGCGACCGCCTCGTCGGCGTCAGCCTGCTCGACGTCTGCCCTGATTCGCTGTCCGCCGTGTACCACTTCTTCGAACCGACCGAGCGCCGTCGCAGCATCGGCGTCTTGTCGGTGCTGCTGGAGATCGAACACGCCCGCGCCACCGGCGCGCGCTGGTACCACCTCGGCTACTGGATCAAGGGGGCCAGGAGCATGCAGTACAAGGCCGACTACCGACCCCACGAGCTGCTGCGCGACGGCACCTGGCGCGCGCCAGCCCCGGACTGACGTTCCCGGAGGTCGGTCCGGTGGCCGGACGGAGGTTCACCACCGACCCCAGATTCGTTGTTACTGCTTGTTTTATATCGGCTTCGGAACATCTGCACGAGCCCCATGAGCCGCTCCCCAGCCGCTCGAACGGTTACATACTTACCGGTATGTAATTAGCTACCCGGAGCCCGTTTCCCTACTGTTCCGAGCCCTCCCAGCGCCCGATGTCCTCGATCCACAACAAGCGGGTCACTCCCGGCCAGAAGCCGGAGTGGCTGAAGGTTCCGATCCCGTCCGGCAAGACGGTGGCGGGCCTGACCCGGACGTTGCGCGAGCGCGGCCTGCACACCGTCTGTGAAGAAGCGCGCTGCCCGAACATGGGCGAGTGCTGGGACGGGGGGACGGCTACGTTCATGGTGCTCGGCGACACCTGCACGCGCGGCTGCCGCTTCTGCGCGGTCAAGACCAACAAGAACGGCGCCCCGATCGACCCCGACGAGCCGGAGAAGGTCGCCGAGGCGGCGGTCGCGATGGGCCTCAGGTACGTCGTGCTGACGATGGTAGACCGCGACGACCTGCCGGACGGCGGCGCCGCCCACGTCGCGGCGACGATCCGCGCAATCAAGCGGCGCCAACCCGACATGCTGGTCGAGGCACTGGTCGGCGACTGGCTGCCGCAGGACCAAACGGCGCGGACGGACCTCGCACGACGCGAACGCAGCATCGCCACGGTGCTCGACGCCGGTGTCGACGTCTACGCCCACAACATCGAAACCGTGCTGCGGCTGACCGCACGCGTGCGCGACCACCGCTGCAGCTACCTCGGCTCACTGGAGACGCTGCGCATGGCACGCCGACTGCGCGCCGACGTCGTCACCAAGTCGTCGCTGATGCTCGGCCTCGGCGAAAGCGATCGCGAGATCGACCAGACGATGGACGACCTGCGCGAGTTCGAGGTCGACGTGGTCACCTTCGGCCAGTATCTGCGGCCGACCCTGCTGCACCTGCCGGTGCGCGAACACCTGACCCCGGCGCGCTTCCAGGCGCTCGAGGAACGGGCGCTGGCCAAGGGCTTCCTCTACGTCGCCTCGGGCCCGTTGGTGCGCTCGAGCTACAAGGCGGCCGAGTTCTACCTCGCCGGGATCGCGCGGCGGCGCCAGGCGCTCACCGCGGCCGCAGCACCGGCCGCCAAGGAGTAACGAATCATGACGCTCGAACTGGTCACCATTCTCGACAAGAACGGCAAGGCGCAGCGGGGCAAGGACCCGAACCTGCCGCCCGAGGAACTGCAGCGGCTGTACCGCCTGATGTGCGCGACGCGCGCGCTCGACGAGCGCGGCCTCGCCCTGCAGCGGCAGGGCCGCATCGGCTTCTACCTGCAGTCGACCGGCCAGGAGGCATCGCACCTCGGCTGCGCCTACGCGCTGCAGGACAGCGACTGGCTGTTCCCGGCCTACCGCCAGCCCGGCATCCTGCTGCTGCGCCAGATTCCCTACGAGAAGATCATCGCCGAGTGGTTCGGCAACTCGGGCGACACCAGCAAGGGCCGCCAGATGCCGGTGCACTACAGCTTCCGGCAAGCCAACTTCGTCTCGATCAGCTCACCGATCGGCACCCAGTTGAGCCAGGCGGCCGGCGCCGGCATGGCCGCCCGGGCGCGCGGCGACGACACCGTGTTCATGACCTTCTGCGGCGACGGCGGCACTTCGAGCAACGACTTCCACTGCGGCCTCAACTTCGCCGGCGTCTACAAGGCACCGGTGGTATTCGTCTGCGAAAACAACGGCTGGGCGATCTCGATCCCGAGCAGCAAGCAGACCAGCAGCGAGTCGATGGCGATCAAGGCCGACGCCTACGGCATGCCGGGCGTGCGCGTCGACGGCAACGACATCCTCGCCGTCTACCGCGTCTGCAAGGAGGCCGTCGAACGCGCTCGCCGCGGCGACGGCCCGACACTGGTCGAAACCGTCACCTATCGCATCGCGTCGCACTCGAGCTCGGACGACGCCGACCGCTACCGCGACAAGAAGGAGTTCGAAGCCTGGCAGAAGAAGGATCCGATCCAGCGCTTCCAGCGGTACCTGAAGCACAAGAAGCTCTGGAACGAGGACTTCGAGCGCGAGTGCGTCGAAGGCGCGCGCGCCGAGATCGCCAAAGCGGTCAAGGTCGCCGAGGCGATGCCGCCGGTCGGCCCCGAAACGATGTTCGAGGACGTCTACATGAACCAGACGCAGCAGTTGAAGGAACAGAAGAAGTACCTGCACGACCTCGTCGAGCAGGGCGGCATCGGCGCCGAGGTCGGCCATTTCCCGCTGTGAACCCCACCCGCACAACAAACGAGAGACTCTGCAAATGACTGCTACCAGCAAGAAGGCGGGCGACGGCGCGACCGGCACCAAGGTCATGACCCTGCTCGAA
>DRKG01000303.1 GCA_011051855.1 bacterium
CGAGGTCACCGCCGCCAGCACGACGGTGCCGGTCGGTGCCGCCTGGTCGATGCGCACGTAGTGGATCCAGTTCCACGTGCCGAACACGACGCCGAAGCCGAGCAGCAGCACGCCGAGTGGTAGTTCGATCGACGCAAGGGACAGATCGCGCAAGTAGTAGTTGTAGAACACGCGCTTCGCGGCGTTGCGCAGGTGCTTGAGAAGGAACTCGCCGACGATGCGGCGGATCTTCAGGTTGCTGACCTCGTCGCCGTAGCGCGCGTCCATCGGCACGTCGACGACCACCGCGCGCAGCGTATTCAGCCGGAACAGCATGTCGGTCTCGAAGAAATAGCGGTGGCTGATTTGTGCGAACGGCAGGTTGCGCGCGACGTTGGCGTGGATCGCGGTGTAGCCGTTGGTCGGGTCGAACAGATCCCAGTAGCCTGAAGAGACCTTGGTCATGAACGACAGCACCGCGTTGCCGAGCAGCCGCATCTTCGGCATGCGGCGGATGCGTTCCAGGTCGAAGAAGCGGTTGCCCTTGGTGTAGTCGGCTTCGCCCGCGAGGATCGGCCGCACGAACGCCGGGATCAGCGTCGGGTCCATCTGGCCGTCGCCGTCGATCTTGACCATCACGTCGCAGCCGTCGGTGATCGCCTGGGCGTAGCCGGCCATCACCGCCCCTCCGACGCCCTGGTTGTTCGCCAAGAACACCACCTGCACGCGATCGTCGGTGCATTCCCGCTCGACCAGTTTGCCGCTGCCATCCGGGCAGGCGTCATCGACGACGTAGATGCGGTCGACCATCGCCGGCACGTGGTCGATCACGCCGAGCACGTGCTGCGTCACCCGGTAGGAGGGAATGACGACGGCGACCCGCCCGGTTGCTTGCTTGTCCATCGGCGCGGTCGGTCAGTTGCGGAGCGAAAGGGACTCGAAGACGACCGGCTGCGACGTGTGGCCGGTCGCGTAGACCGCGGCCGTCACGGCGGTCGCGGGGGCGATGCGGTCCATACTATGGACGTGTGCTTGCGGCTGACAAGCGAGGACTTCGATGTCCGTGCGCACCAGGGTGCCGGTGGCGTCGTGCCAGTTCACCTGCAGGCGGGCTTCGCCGGCCACGTCCCGGTCCGCGCGGCGCACCCGCGCGGTGAGTCGATACTCGCGACCGGCCACGATCGCGACCTGCTGCAGGACGGGGGCGTCGACCGTCACGATCGCGCCGACGTCCGGTTCGATGCGCGCGCCGTCGGAAACCTGCCAGGCGGCCGCGGGCTCGAAGGTCGGCGCTTGCAGCAGTTCGTCACGGAAGCGGAAGGCGTCGTGCAGTCGGCGCACCGAGACGCTGCCGATGGCGCGCACCTCCCGCGAGCATTCGCGCACCCGCGCGCGCGCCGCTTCGTCTTCCCAGTCGGCCGACAGCACCAGGAAGCGCACGCGTTCGCGCGCCAGTAGGACACCGAGGGCGTCCGTGGTCGTCGCCGCGCGCACCTGCTCGAGGAAGCGGAAGTTGTACCAGTTGGGGAACAGGGCCTCGGCGTGCAGGTCGGTGGCGAACGCCGGCCCGAAGAAGGCGACCGGGGTGCGGGTGCCGTTCAGTTCGTTGACCAGGTGGACGGCGGTCCGCATCGGGACCCGGGCCGCCAGGTAATCGGCGCGCGCCGACGGGCTGACCAGCGGGGCGAATCGCAGCGTGCCGTAGTAGGTTCCGCTGTCGAAGCGCAGCACGTTCAGCGTGACGGCGACCAGTGTCGCGATGCCCAACGCCAGTCGGCTGGTGCGCGCGAGATGGGGGGCGCCGCCGAGCAGGGCACCGACGGCGGCCGCCGCCAGTGCGAAGCTCGGAAACACGTAGCGCAGGTAGGCCGTCTGACGGAACGTCAGCCAGGTGATCGCGGCGGCGACCGCGAGCAGCAGCAGGCCGCGCCGGTGCCGCAGGAGGAGGAACGCGATTGCGGTCGGTGCCACCAGCAGGAGCCATTGGAAGCCGGCAGCGCCCGGGCGGGCTTCGAGGTAGTGCATCGAATCGAACGTGATCCGATAGAGCACGTCCCAGCTCGTGCCGCGTTCGAACACGTCGGGCGGAGCGAAGTTCTCGGGTGCGTAGTGCGGCGAGCGGAAGTAGCCGTTGAAGAACGGAAACACCGGGTTGCCGGTCAACCAGTAGGCGCGCGCATACGGGACGGCACCGAGCGCGGTGAAGGCGCACAGGCCGGTCGCGATCGCGCCGGCGTGGTCGCGCCGCAACCAGCGCCGGAAACCGCCGACGAGCAGCAGTGCCAGCACCGGCAGGACCATGAAGGTCACCGCCTTTGCCGCCAGCGCGCCGCCGAGTAGCGCGCCGCCGACGACCAGGTGGCGTGGGTCGGGTCGTTCGTCGTGGGCGTCCGGGGTCAGCAGGCGGAACAGCGCGAGCGTTCCGCCGAGCACCAGGCACGACCATGCCGCTTCGATGAACAGGCTGCTGCTCTCGGTCAGCGTCAACGGCGTCGACAGGTAGAGCAAGACGGCGAGGATTGCGCCGCGGCGGTCGCCGCCGGCCCACGACACGAGATCACGGATCAGTTTGCCGAGCAGCAGGATGCAGCCGAGGTTGACGAAGCGCGCGCCGGTCTCCCCGGCCAACACGTAGCCGACCGTGTAGAGCCAGTCGCCGATCATCGGCATCACCGCCCAGACGTAGCGATCGACGTCGAACGCCCACTGGTGGTCCCAGGCGATGCGCGCCGGCAGCAGCAGGTGGGTGACCAGCGCGTCGTGGCCGACTTCCGGCATCATCGCGACCAGGAGGTGCAGGGTGCCGAGGGCGGCGGCCGCCGCACCGAACAGGTCCGTGGCGAGATGGCGTTCGCGCGGTCGGCGCAGGCGCTGCAACGCAGTCGTCAGGCTGCGCGTGGCGTGGCGTCGCCCGAGCACCAGCGGCGCCGCCAACAGCAGCATGTAGACGCCGGTGTAGTTGACCGGGTAGTGGACCAGGAAGCCGATCAGCGTCGCGTAGCCGGTCAGACCGAGCAGTAGGCACTCGGTGTCGGTTGCGCGATCGTGCCGGGCCAGCACCAGACGCCCGAGCGTCGCCGCCGCCCAGGCGAGCAGCGCCACCGCCAGCAGCGAGGACGCCTGCCCCGCCGCGAGCGCGGCGCCGGCGGCGAGCGCGGCACCAGCGGCCAATGGGTGCAGCGAGCCGCCGACTACCAAGAGCGTGGCCACCGCCCACAAGCCGAGAAACCACGCCGCGTGGTCGGCGACCCGCCAGGTCCCGGCCGGAGCAAGCGTCCAGCCGACCGCCGTCAGCGCGGCGCCGGCGACAACGCCGGCAAGCAGGCCCAGGTCGGCTGCGCGCAGGGTCGGTCGCGCAATCGTCACGTGCTCCGGCATCGGGCGGCATCGTGCGGGCAACGGGCTCGGCGCGCAACCGCTGCGCCGGAGCCGAAGGCCGTGACAAGGGTCACGTTCGCGGCGGATCCTGGTCGTGCCATGGCTGCAACAGGGCTGCCGTCAAGAGCCACGCCGGGCCGATCCAGTGCAGCAGAAGGCGCGGCAGGCTCGAACGCAGGTGGTGCTGCAGATCGGGTTCGGGCGAGAGCACGAACGGTAGCGCCGTGCTCACCAGGCCGAAGCCGAGGAACGCGCCGACGCCGCCGGCCGCGAGCGGTGCGCGGCGCGCTCGCGCGATCGCCAGCGCCGCCAGCGGCACCACGAAGGTGAGTCCCAAGCGCAGCCGGGTGATGCCGTAGGCGAGCATCGCGGCCAGATAGTCGGGCAGGTTGGCGAGGCCCTGATGCCAGCGCGCAGCCTGGCGCATATAGACGCCGATGGCGCTCTCGGGGGCAAACCAGGGGGCGATCACCGGCAATGCGAGCAGGAGGGCGAGCGGCGCCGCCAGCGCCAGCGCCCAGCGGCCGACGGCGGGTCGCGGCAGCCGTTCGGTGGCCGCCAGCGCCGCCCAGCACGCGAGCGTTGCGCCCGCCAGGCCCTGCCACCAGAGCGACGTCGACGGCTGGTGCAGCAGGACGGCGCGCACAGGCGACCAGGTGCCGAGCGCGACCAGCAGGCCGGCGAACCCGGCCACGAGCAGCCGGCGGTTGCCGCCGACGAACGCCACCGCGACCGCGGCGACCGCATAGATCGCCCCTTCGGGCTTGGTGACGACCGCGAGGCCGATACCGAGGCCGAACCACAGCGTCGATCGGTTCAGCAACCCGCCGGCGATCGTGGTCGTAGCCACCAGCAACGCAACTTCGCTGTAGCCCGAGTCGGCGGCTCCGCCGCCCGGCGTCAGCAGCGCCGGCGTCAGGGCGAGGCAGCCCGTCAGCGCGACCCGCACCAGCGGCGGCATGGCTCGCGGGCGCAGCGCCGCCGCCGCCACGCCGACCAGCAGGAGGTAGAGCATCGCCAGCACGAGCCTGCCGAAGCCGGGTGCGAGTCGTTCGGCCATCGCCACCAGCAGCGCTTGCAGCAGCGGGTAGTCGGGGCCGTGGTGGAACACGCCGGCGGCCTCGAAGAACGGCTGCTGCAGCGTCGGCGCCCGCGTCAGCCAGAACACCTTCGCGTCGAACGACGCCGCTCCGTCCCAGTGCCGCGAAGGCGTGGCGACCGCGCCGTAGGCGAGGGCGGCGAACGCGACCGCGACGAGCGCGGCCAGCGTCCAGCTCGCCCAGCGCGGTGTCGGTTCCGACGTCGCCGCGGGCTCGCCGCGACCCGTCGCGAGGCCGGTGAACAGGCCGCCGGCGAGCGCGGCCGGCAGCCACCAATCGGGCACCCCGTCGCCGCGCACGAACGCGCTGGCGCCGATCCAGAAGATCGCCAGTGCGAGCAGCATGCCGGTGACGACGCGATCGAGCCTCATCGCCCGTGAATCCTCAGCCCGCCGTGTTCGGTGCCCTGCACGACGATGCGGCCGTTAGCGCTGGTCGCGATCGGTCGGCCGGCGAAGGTGGTCGCGTCGTCGGGCACGGCACGTTCGTCGACCACCAACCGGGGTGCGAGCAGTGCGGCGACGAACTCGAGCGCGCCATCTGCCGGCCAGCGCCACAACACGACGTGATCCGCCGGCACGTTCGCCAGCAGCCATTCGATCTCGTCGGCGCCGTCGAGCTTCGCCCGCTCCAGCAGGAAGCGTGCGGCCCCGGCCTCGCGATAGGCGCGGACCTCGGCGACACGACGTTGCCAGACCCTGCCGGGCAGCCGCGCGATGCCGAGCAACAGGTGGCCGCCGAGCAGCACCGCGAGCGCGGTTGCGGCCTTCACGCCGCACCCTCCGCGAGCAGCCGGTCGAGCCAGCGGGCGCGTTCCTGGTCGCGTTCCTGCCGCCGCCCCGCCGGCTCGCGGCCCTGCGCGAGCAGGTGCAGGATCCGCCGCTGCACCGCGTTCGGCTCGGGTTCGCACAGGTGCAGACCCGGTGTGCCGCGGTAGGGCGCGTAGGCGGGCAGGTCGCTGGTCACGACCGGCAGTCCGCACGCCAGCGCTTCCTGGATCACGACCGGGAAGCCCTCGTTGTGCGACGGCAGCGCAAACACGTCGCTGGCGTGGTAGAGCGCCAGGATCTGCTCGCGCGGGCGCGGGTCGAGGCAGGTTGCGCCGCCGGCGCGGATGTGCTGCCTCATCGCGTCGTCGCCCGGTCCGCAGAACACCAGCTCGAACGCCGGATGCTGTGCGGCCAGCAGCACGTCGACGCCCTTGTGCGGCAGGAGGCGGGATACGCACAGCACGCGCGGCCGGTCGTCCCACCCGAGCCGTTCCCGGGCCGCGCGGCGCTGCTTCATCGTCGGCGGCTGGAACATTGCGACGTCGACCGGATTGGGCAGGAACTGCACCTTGGCGGCCGTGCCCGCAAGGCGCGCCAGCAGCGCCTCGACGTCGTGATTGAGCGCGATCAGCTTGTGGGCCGAGCGCGCGGTCACACGGCCCATCGTCGCCATCAGCACGCGCAAGAGGCCGGTCGCGATGCGCGACGGATACTGCAGCAGGCCGCCGTGGTCGGTGCACAGGCAGCGCCTGCCGCGCAGCCGCGCGAACAGGGCGGCGAGCGGCGACCCGGGGAACACCAGTCCGTGCACGTGCACCAGATCCGCGCGCCCGACTTCGCGCCACAGCACCAGCGGCAACAGTGGCGAGAACAACGGGTAGGCGATGCCGAACCAACGCTCGAGCAGATGCCACGCCCGCACGCGCACGACCCGGAGCCGGGCGTCCTCGGGCAGTGGCGTGCCGTCGCCGCCGGCGTCGCTGGTGACCCACACGACTTCGTGGCCGGCATCGCGGAAAGCCGCCGCCTCCATGGCCACTACGCTCTCGACGCCCCCGATGTGGGGCGGGGCGACGTGGGTGACGAGGAGGACGCGCATCGAGTCTCTGGATTCTGGCCGCGCCGCCGATCAGCGCAACGGTATGGTCCCGCAGGCAGTGCAGTCCTCGACGACAGACGCGGTCCGTTCGCGGTGGGCAGGGTGGTTCGGCGGCGCCTTGATCGCCGCGTGGCTCTCCGCGTGGTGGCGGCTCACGTTCCTGCCCGAGGAAGTGCTGGTCACCAACGTGCTGGTCGACGACGCCCTCTACTTCGCGCTGCCGGCCCGGCACCTGTGGGAGGGTGCTGGGTTCTCGTTCGACGGGCTCGAGCCGACCAACGGCGTGCAGACGTTGTGGGCTCTGGTGTGCATCGCGCTCGCGGGCCTGTTCGACGATCCGACCTCGATGCTGCGCGCGATGGTCGGGCTGTCGGGGCTGTGCTGGCTGTCGGCGGCGATCGGGTTGTTCGCGTGGTTGCGTCCGCGCTCGGCGGCTGCGGCGGCGTTCGCGGCGGTCGGGTTCGCGTGGTGCGGCGTGACGGGGCGGGTGGCCTTTCAGGGCATGGAGAACGGACTGCACGCGCTGCTCGGGGTTCTGGTCCTGCACGCCGGCACGCGTGCGGTGGCGAGCGGGTGGACGCGCCG